>CAYTFG010000001.1:0-25593 GCA_964436925.1 uncultured Bacteroides sp.
GTCGGGAAGTTGGTGAGCATACCGCCGGGCCAGCGTTCGATAACGTAGGGCATACCTACTGAAGTAGCCTTGTCAGCGATAACTTGTTTTGCTTGTTTTTTGGTAGCAACGAAGAGCACTTTTTTGCCGCTCTTAGCGATAGCTTTGAGAGCTGCAGATGCTTCTTCGAGCTTAGCTGCTGTCTTATATAAGTCAATGATGTGGATACCATTGCGCTCCATGAAGATGTAAGGAGCCATAGCAGGATTCCATTTTCTTTTGAGGTGACCGAAATGGCAGCCTGCTTCTAATAATTGGTCAAATGTGGGATTTGCCATAATTTTTTTCTTTTTGTTTACTTTCTTTGTTGATTTTACCAATCTTGAGGTAGAGACTTTCTTCGTTATGGTCCGTCTTCAAGATTTAGATACTAAACACTTATTTATAGCCATGGGCCGGGAATCAGCTTGCGGCATTTAAGCGATTAAATCCAAAGAATAAAAATATATTCGAGGGATTAACGCTTTGAGAATTGGAAGCGCTTGCGAGCTTTTGGTTGACCTGGCTTTTTACGTTCAACAGCACGTGGGTCACGTGTCATGAAGCCTTTAGCACGAAGAGCGGGCTTGTCTTCCGGATTGATTTTAACGAGGGCACGAGCGATAGCTAGACGAAGAGCTTCAGCTTGTCCGGTGTAACCACCACCATCGAGGTTAACGTTGATGTCATAACGGTCAGCAACTTCGAGGGTGTTAAGAGGTTGTTTAACGATAAATTGAAGTATAGAAGAGGGGAAATATACTTCGAGAGGGCGCTTGTTGATTGTGATGGTGCCATTGCCTTCTTTCACGATAACACGTGCGATGGCGGCCTTACGACGGCCTACTGCATTAACTTGTTCCATTCTTACTATTATTTCAATTTGTTAATGTCGATAACTTTAGGATTTTGAGCTTCGTGAGGATGGTTAGGACCATTGTAAACGTGCATGTTACCGATGATGCGACGACCAAGACGGTTCTTAGGAAGCATACCTTTCATAACGCGAAGGTAAAGAGGGTGCATACCCGGTTTGATGTGCTTGTTCAAAGATTTTTGCATCAAACGTTCGGGAGTGATTTCGCGCTGACCACCGGGATAACCTGAGAAGTTAAGGTAGATGCGGTCGGTCATTTTTTTACCGGTGAGACGCACCTTGTCAGCATTAATGATAATAACATTGTCGCCACACTCAACAAAAGGTGAGTAGCTGGGCTTGTATTTGCCTCGGAGCAATTTAGCGACTTTCGCGCAAAGACGACCTAGAACTTGGTCGGTAGCATCAACTACTACCCATTCACGTTCTACGCTTTGTGCGTTAGGGGTTGCGGTTTTGTAGCTTAAAGTATCCACTTTTAAATAATTGATTATTAGTTAAATAAATTGACCATAAGCATCTCGGCGCTCGGCCAGAAGCGCTGAAATGTTCATTGTCGATTGATTAATTTGGATATAATCGGCTTGCAAAGGTAGTGATTTATTGTAAGATAACCAAATTTTCAGCGTTCATATTTTCTTAATTTTCAATTATTTGCCAAGAGCGGGAAAAAATAAAGCCTCGCTCGGGGTGGATGAATCACCGGTGAGCGAGGCTTTGGTTGAAATCAATTTAATCGCGTGTGTGTAATCTAGTGGAGTGTGTTATCTTACTTTTAACTCTTCGTCTAATTTTTTGGATAGGCGTTCAAGGTCTTTTTGAGCTTTTTCGATGCGGTTTTTGGTATCTTTGAGTTGCTTGTCAGAGAGCTCGTGGCGGTGATTGACGGCGTCTTCGATTTGCTTGTCCATGTGGCGGGGAGCTTGACGACGAGTGCGCTCGGCTTTGAGGCGGTTGCCATATTCGCGTTCACGCTTGAAAATCTTGGCGACTTGGTCGGCGGAGAGGATTTCTCTGAATTTAGAGTAATATTTTTCTCTCAAGTTGAGCAAAGCGCGGCTTGAGGCAATTTGATTTTTGAAGTTATCGTCGAGTTGCTTGTCGGTCAATTGCGAGCCTTCTTGGGGGCGAATCTGGGGGTATTTTTCCTTGATGGCCTTGCATTCGGCATCATATTTCTTGAAAAGCTCGGTGAGTTTTGCCGATGAGGCGTCGTCGAGTTTCAAGTCCTTAGCAACTAGTGTTGATGGTATTGCACGGCAAGTGTTTTTGCAAGTGTGTGTGCGTCCAAATGCTCCAAATGAGAATGTGAGGAGAATGAGAGCGGTAATTAATTTAGTTTTCATCATTTTTTAGCTGTGTTATGTGTTTATACTATTCATTAAAAAACGGGTCGGTTTCAAATTGCTCGATTTCGGCGTCAAGTTGCTCGTCGCTCATTGATGTGACGTAAGCCAAAAGCGGGTCAACGTCGGCGGTTGAGGTGCTGCCGGTTGATGAGCCGGCTACAACGCCGCGGATGACAAATGCCAGCGCCAGGACTGCGGCAACTGAGCTAACCCACCACAATATTCGGCTGTGGCTTTTGGGACTTTGTTTCGTTGCCTTGATGCGGGCATATATTTGTCGGCGAGAGTCCTCCATAAAACCGTCGGGCACGAGGTATGGATTGGTAGCTTCGCGGGGTGGAAATTTATCGGTCTTATTCATAGTTTTCTGCATTATTGAGAATGTATTGAGTAATACGCTCTTTGGCGTTATGATAAATCACTTTTAGAGAGTCAACTGAGGAGCCGGTGACTTCGCTGATTTCTTGATAGCTCAAGTCTTCGTAGTAGCGGAGGGAGAACACCGTGCGTTGCATTTCGCTCAAAGTCAGCAGGGCTTCTTGAAAAGTCACTGCGATGGCGTTGTCAAAGTCAACGTATGAGGCGGCGCGCAGGCGGTTAATCTCGTTGTTGTCTTCGTCGTCCAGCGAGGTGTTGAGCCCGGTGGAGAGGTTGCGGCGTTTCAAGAATTTAGATGCCTCATTGGTGGCGATGCGATACACCCAGCTTTTCAGCGCCTCTGCGCTTTTGAGTTGGTTGAGATTCTCATAAATGATGATGAAAATGTCCTGAAGCAAATCGGCGGCATCGTCATGATTGACTACAATGCGGCGCAGATAGTGATATAGCGGTTCATGAAATCGGGTAACAACGCTGTCAAACGTCACCGATTCATTAGCTTTACTATATTTCTTCAGGTTAAAGAACATCTATCTGATTTTTTTTATGAGTTACAAATAATAAGAGCATAAAACCGGGGCAAGGTTAATCCCGCAGGTCACACTTTAACACTAATTTACAAAAAGATATCGCCCTGCCGGCGGTTACCGATAGGGCGATATGAGGGTTATGAATTGGGGATGTAATCCTTACTTCTTGTTGAGTTCTTGAGGAGCTTGGATGGTGTGAGAAAGACCGCGGTTGCGCAACAAAGCGTCAACTGAGGGCTCGTGGCCGCGGAATTTCACGAAGAGCTTCATTGGGTCTTCGCTACCGCCCATTTCCAAGACTGTTTCTTTGAATTTCTTGGCGGTTTCAGGGTCGAAGATTCCTTTTTCTTCAAACAATTCAAAGCCGTCGGTGTCGAGCACTTCAGCCCACAAATAAGTGTAGTAACCTGAAGCGTAACCGTCGCTGCCAAAGATGTGCTTGAAGTAGGTGCTGCGATAACGGAATGTCAATTCGGCAGGCATACCCAATTCGTCAGCCACTTGTTGTTCAAACGCAGCAACGTCGATGTCGCCGGTAGGATTCAATTCGCCCCATTTCAAGTCAAGTAATGCAGCGCCACACAATTCGGTGGTAGCAAAACCTTGGTTGTGGGTTGAAGCATCGGCAAGTTTCTGGATGAGTTCGTCAGGAATGACTTCGCCGGTTTTGTAGTGGTGAGCATAAATCTTCAACATTTCAGGTTGGAATGCCCAGTGTTCGTGGATTTGAGAGGGGAGTTCAACGAAGTCGCGGTCAACGTTAGTGCCGGCTTGGCTTTTGAGCTTAGCGCGAGACAACATGCCGTGAAGGCCGTGGCCAAATTCGTGGAACATAGTCTCAACTTCGTCGATGGTGAGCAAAGAAGGAGTGTCGGCAGTGGGTTTGGTGAAGTTGCCCACGTTGAAGATGACAGGGCGAGAAGCGCTACCGTCTTCATTTACCCATGAGCCCTTAAACTCGCTCATCCATGCGCCTTGGCGCTTGCTTGCGCGGGGGAAGTAGTCGGTCATGAACACAGCGACATGGTTGCCGTCGAGGTCCTTAACTTCATAAACTTTTACTTCGGGGTTGTATTTAGGAGCATCGGGTAATTCGGTGAAAGTTACACCATACAAGCGTTTAGCCATGGTGAAGATACCTTTTCTGACGCTGTCAACAGCAAAGTATTGACGCACTTCATCTTCTTCCAAAGCATACTTGCGTTGGCGCACCTTTTCAGCGTAATAGTAGTAGTCCCAAGGAGCAATCTTGAAATCACCGCCTTCGCTGTCAACAACAGCTTGCATCTCGGCAACTTCTTCTTTCACGCGTTGAACGGCGGGCTTCCAAATTTGCATAAGCAAAGATTCGGCGTTTTGAGGTGTTTTAGCCATAACGTCGTCGGTTGCATAAGCTGCAAAGTTGTCGTAGCCGAGCAATTGAGCTTTCTTAGAACGAGTTTGAACGATTTTGTTGATGACAGGCTTGTTGTCATATTTGCCTGATGAAGCGAGCGAAGTGTAAGCTTCATACATTTGCTTTCTCAAGTCGCGGTCAGCGGCATATTGGAGGAAGGGTAGGCGGCTGGGCGCTTGGAGGGTGAATACCCATTTGCCTGCTTTGTCGCGAGAAGCGGCTTCTTCGGCAGCAACGGCGATTGATGAAGCGGGGAGGCCGGCAAGCTTGGTGGAATCTTCAACAACGAGTTCAAATTCGTTGGTGGCGTTCAACAAGTTTTTGTTGTATTTCAAGTACAAGTCAGTCAACTCAGTGTTGTACTTCTTGAGAGTTTCCTTGTCTTTGTCGCTCAATAAAGCGCCGCTGCGAGTGAAATTCTTGTAAGTTTTCTCGATGGCGAGTTTTTGGGCGGTTGTATAGTTTTGCTTGTCACGATTGTCATAAATTGTCTTTACGCGCTCAAACAATTTTGCATTCATCATGATGTCATCATTGTGTTGAGAATACAATGGGTAAGCCTCAGCGCCGATTTCTTCCATCTCAGGAGATGAATCGCTCTCGTCGAGGTTGCTGAACACCATCATTACCTTGGTTAGCAATTCGCCTGAATTATCCATAGCAAGGATAGTGTTTTCAAAAGTCGGTGCTTCTGAATTGTTGGCGATTGCATCAATCTCCTTTTGATGTTGCTCGATACCGGCCTTGATGGCGGGTAGGTAGTCCTCATACTGGATTTTGTCAAAGGGTGGAATCTCAAACGGAGTATCATACGCTTGCAAGAACGGGTTTACTCGCTCTTCATGCTTACACCCTGTCGTTGAAACAGCTACAGTCAATGCGGTAGCGGCTGCAATTTTTAATAGTTGGGATTTCATTTGAAGTGATGATTATTGTTAGTATATTGGTTTAATTTATTCAAAAACAAATGTCACGGTTTGGGGATAGTGGTCCGATGACTTCAGCTTGCCTTTTTTCAGCTCGGTGGCCTTCAGCTTGCCTTGATAGAGGATGTGGTCGATGCGGAAGTAGAAGCGGTTGCTGTGGTAGGTTATCGTTGGGCCCAGAGCACATTCTCGATAAGCTTGCTTCATCTTCCCGTCAGAGATGGTTCTCATGCTGTAACAGCCTTGGATGTCGTTGAAGTCTCCCGCCACAATCACATTTTCGTCGCCTATGCTGTCAATCTTTACTCTCAGTCGCTCGGCTTGGGCGGCGCGGGCAACATTGGCTATTGACAGCTTGGAGAGGAGTGAAGAACGCAGTCCGGTCAACTTCTTATCCTTGAAATCGGTGATTTCTTGGTACAATTCTTTGTCCTCATCGCTGAGGCCTATTGATTGCAAGTGGACGTTTAAAAGGAGGACCTTGTGCCCTTTGATGTCTATTTCCCAGCCTCTCATCCCTTCGCGGTGATTGACCGACATTGAATCTTCATGCAAGTCAACGTGAGTTATCGGGTATTTTGAGAAAACTGATAACGCAGCATTTCGGCCAATGATGGAGCGATAGGGATAGCGCTCTTTCAGCGAGTCAATTTGCTCCTGAGTGATGTGGAATTGGGGCATTGGGCTGAATATTTCAGCTTCTTGAAGCGAAACGACGTCAGCATCCTCGGCCAAGATGTAACTTATCGTCGGGTTTACATCGCCCGGATATTTCTCATCGTATGCGCAGAAATTATAGACGTTGTAGCTTAGCAGCTTAAAACTGTTGGCTTTTTCTTCCTCGGTCAATGTGTGGTGAAAGAAATTCAGCGGTGAATAATTGAGGATTGGGCTGATGGTTACAAGCATTGCCATGACAGGCACGGCTACCAACTTTCGGTACAACACAGCATCAACAATTAGGCACACGATTATCAGCACAAGCCACGCGGGAAATGTCAGCCCTGCCGAGTTGGCGAGCGGCATGGTGTCGGGGCTTATACAGCCTGAATATCCTGTGAAAATCAGAGCCAGCGCTGCAAGAGCGTTGACAATGATTAGAACGATTTTTAATATGACCTTAATATTTTGCTTCATTTAGCGTATTCGTTTGCTTACGTCAAAGAGTCGGCGCTTTTCCTCAGCACTTAATGCTGTGTAGCCCGATTTTTTTACTTTGTCAAGAATCTTGTCAAGCTCCTCCTGATCTTCTTTGCTGATTCGCTCGCTTGATGAGGAAGTCGAGGCTGTGGAGGTGCGTTGAGTTTCGCCGGTGGCTTTCTTGGCGGCTTTGTATTTCTTTACCTTGATGGGGTGAACGTTTTTGATGCCGTTGAAAGCATTGACGATGCAGTCAATCGTGCGGTTGATGGGATTGGTAATATCAATGCCGCGGCGCATCATCATGCCGTAGTATAAACCCACGAGGCCACCGCCTATGTGAGCCAAATGTCCGCCGATGTTGTCGCCTGACAATCCGATTAAGAAGATTACAACAGCGCCAACGGCAATCCATTTTAATTTGACTTCTCCCAAGAACAAGAGTCGCATACTCATGTCGGGGCGCATCATCGCTGTGGCTATGACAATCGCAATTACCGATGCTGATGAACCTATCAACCAACCTTGGTTATACACCAAGCCCGGGAAAATGTTGTAGCCCACAAAGAATACCAAGGCGCCGACTAAACCGCCATATAAATATAGCCCGACGAGCTGCCGCGGTGTGGAAAACTGCATGAATATGCTGCCAAACCAGTATAGCCACAACATATTGAACAATATATGCAACACTTCATATTGTGCAAACATATAGGTCAACACTGTCCACGGACGGAGCGTCAATTGTGACAATGACGACGGCATGGTCCATAGTTGTATCCAATAAGTGTAGTCAAAGCCACAAAGGTTACAAATGATTGCTCCAATGTGTATCACTAAAAATATGACAATGTTAATCCACACAAGGCGCATTAACATTGAACTTGTCAGCCAACCTTGGCGTGCTTTATCAATAATAGAACCCATTAATTATTCCTTTCTTTTTCCAAATAGTTATGATAATGAATCCTATAAGCATTCCGCCCAGGTGAGCAAAGTGAGCCACGTTATCTTGGAATACTCCGAGTCCTGACACTAATTCGATAACCACATATCCTGCCACTACCCATTTAGCTTTTACCGGCACAGGTATAAACATGATATATAGCGGTCTGTTGGGGAATATCATTGCAAATGCCAATAGCACGCCGTAGATTGCGCCCGAAGCGCCAACTGTCGCTCCATTCAGCAACCTATACAATTCAATTGCTTTGTCAGGTAGTTCCACGCCTTGATACCATAGCCCCTTGCTGATGGCGTCAAATTCATCGGGAGTAAACGATGATGCCAAGCCATGCATTTGAATGGCATATACACATTCCTGTATCAATGCCGCCCCGATACCACACGAGATATAGTAAAACAGATATCGTTTCTGTCCTAAAACCCATTCGAGCACTTGTCCAAAGAAAAACAATGCAAACATGTTAAAGAACAAGTGAGTGAAACCTCCGTGCAAAAACATGTAGGTGAATAGCTGTGCTACGTTGAAATGTGATGATTCAAAATAGTGGAGCGCACATAGGTTTTCCAATATTTCTACTTTACTCGGAAATAATGTCATGAATGCCCACACGATTACATTGATGATAATGATGTTTCGTGTCACACTTGGCATTCTATCTAAAAATTTTATTCCTGTTGCCATATTTTTTATGTTTCGATTCTACTACGTTTTATATCCAGCAAATACCTTGCCAAAAAATAAAACGTATCTACTCACGCTTTTATTTCCTCTCAAGCGTTTTTCTTCACAAATTTACAAAAAAATAGTCCCTAAACTCTTATTTTTCGGGTATTTGACACTTTTGAACAACAAATTTTCATATTTTTTTTGGAATTTATTGTATTTCTCAAATTTTCACATTATATTTGCCGTCAATAATATCATATAACTCATATATAACTAACTTAAAACCTCTTATTATGAATAAGACAGAGCTTATCAATGCTATCGCCGAAAAGGCAAACCTTTCAAAAGTTGATGCCAAGAATGCACTCGACGCTACTATCGCTTCTATTTCTGAAGCCCTCGCACAAAATGACAAAGTAGCTCTTATTGGCTTTGGTACATTCTCAATCGCAGAAAAAGCTGCTCGCACAGGTATCAATCCTCGCACTAAAGAGCAAATCACTATCGAAGCTCGCAAGGCTGTTAAATTTAAAGCCGGTGCTGACCTTAACGAGAAAATTAAATAATCATCTATTCTGATTATTTTTAAGACTCTTTTATTAAAGAAATTGAGTGGGTGGATGTTCTCTTTACCGAGATTTCCATCCACTCCTTTTATTTTTTTGTCTATTCAAGAAAAGTGCGTATCTTTACACTACTAACCTCAATCACAGTTGTACTATGGAACTTTTGTTACCTCCACGTAGTGACGGCAGTCGTGATAAACTTGACGTCCAGTCACAAAGCTTTCTGATTATCGGTGCCAACGGTGCCGGTAAATCTCGTTTTACTCGTTATCTTGTCGAGGACCTTAAAGGAATTTCTTTTGAGGTGGCGGCTATTCCGTCTATTTATGACAATAGTGAACGCGAAACGTTGCCCGGCTCTATTGACGTGTTATATAATGAAGCTTCCGAGGTCTCTCCGCTCATGCGTGGCGAGAGTGAGGGTAGGTTGCAACGTCTCATGGCTTTACTCATCTATGAGGAAGTGTTGAACCTCATTTCTTATAAAGTACACAAAGGTTCTAATCCCGATGAATCGCCCAAGCAGTTGCCTGTCACTCGTCTTGACAAGGTCATAAGCATTTGGCAAGAATTATTCCCCAATAATAAAGTCCTATTGGAAGGCGGTAAATTGTTATTCACCAGTGGACTTGACAATAAGGCGTATTCTTCGGTGAGATTATCACAAGGCGAAAAGGCTGTGCTGTATTACATAGGCGCCGTTTTGATTGCTCCTGAAAACGCCGTGATTTTTGTGGATGACCCCACTGCTTTATTGCACCCTTCACTCGCTCCACAACTTTGGAGCCGCTTGGAGGCTGAACGCAGTGACTGTAAATTTGTCTACACAACTCATGACCTCGATTTTGCAACAACACGCTCGCTATCTCAAATCTTGTGGGTGAAAAACTATGATGCAGCATCAACAACTTGGGATTACAGCATTGTCCCGTCTGACACCGGACTTAGCGATGAAATTTATCTCGCCGTCGTTGGGTCACGCAAGCCCGTGATTTTTATTGAGGGTGATGATACTCACTCCATCGACTCTAAATTATATCCTCTCATATTCCCCAATCACAATGTCAAAGCACTTGGCAGCTGTAACAAAGTGATTGAAGCGGTAAGAGCCTTTAATGACTTGTCTTCATTCCACCATCTTGACAGTTACGGTATCGTTGACCGCGACCGTCGTGATGCAGGTGAAGTCTCTTATCTTCGTCGCAAGAAAATTCTTGTGCCCGGTGTTGCCGAGGTTGAAAACCTGCTGATGCTTGAAGAAGTCATCAAGACTGTTGCCCATCGCAATGGCCGTAATGAACAAGAAGTATTTTCTCGTGTCAAGCGCGCTATTGTTTCGGCTTTTCGCAATGACCTCCGCGCTCAAGCTCTCGAGCACACTCGCCATCGCATTAAGCGCACTGTTGAGTATCGCATCGACGGCCGTTTTAACTCAATTACCGGCCTGGAGGAACATATGCACAATCTTGTCGATAACCTCAACCCTCGTGGCCTCTATGAGCAGATGTGCCAAGAATTTCATGGCTATCTCAAAGCCGAAGATTACTCCTCTATCCTCCGCGTCTACAATCGCAAAACTATGATTCATATCAGCAATGTTGCCGGGCTCTGTGGAGTCAAAGACGGCAAGGATGGATATGTCAATGCTATTATAAGCATCCTCAAAGCTAATGGCAAGGATGCTACTCGTATTAGAAATGCCATGCGTCAATGCTTCGGTTTGACTCCCGATGACATGAACGTGGTCTTTAACCCTTTAAGTGAAGAAGAATGAATTTAAAAAGTTGGATTGAAGCAACTCGTCTACGCACTCTCCCTGTCTCTATCGCCGGTGTTCTCATGGCTTACGGCTATGCCATTTACAATCATTGCTTTAACATCGTTCCGGCTGCTCTGTGCATGATTTTTGCTGTCTTAGCCCAGATTGCCAGTAATTATGCCAATGAATATTACGATTTCAAAGCAGGACTTGACCGCAAGGGGCGCGAAGGCCCTCGCCGTGGTGTTACCGAAGGCGATATCACTCCTCAAGCTATGAAAATTGCCACTTATGCAACCCTCGGCCTCGCTTGCTTGTTTGGCCTTGGTTTGGTTGCCTATGGCGGTTGGTGGCTCATCCTTGCCGGTATATTTATCGCGCTTGGCGCTTTGGCTTACAGTACCGGCCCTTATCCGCTCTCTCATCACGCTCTTGGCGAAGTTGCCGTTGTCTTCTTCTACGGAATTATCCCGGTTAACCTCACTTATTATGTCCAAGCGGGAGGCTTTGAATTTTACACATTTGTAGGCTCAATTGCTGCCGGACTGATGGGCGCAAACATTTTGATTGTAAATAATTATCGTGACATTGATGACGACCGCGCTGTGGGTAAAATTACTCTTGCTGTCAAGAAAGGCCGTCTGTTCATGTCAAACTTATATCTATATAACGGATTTTTGGCTGTGGGCATCATGTTTAGCTTCCTCATCGCTCAACCGCTGTGGACCCTTATTTTCCCGCTCATCTATCTCGTTATCCATTCTGTCCTTTGGGTTAAGATTAGTCGCTCAACAGGTGCTAAGCTCAATCCATTCCTCGGTATGACCGCCATGGCAATGCTCTTTTATTGCCTGACTTTTGTCATTACCTGTCTTTCTAATTCATAATTTTATTATGACAACTCTCATTACTTTAGCCAGCGACACGCTCACTTATCAAACCGTTAAACTCTCAAATCCTCATCACATTGATGTCCCTCAAGGCATGGTTGCCGTCATTGGCCCTAACGGCGCCGGTAAATCCATGCTCGGCCATGTCATTACCAATGGCTGGAACATTATGACCAACAAAGTCATTTCACCGCAAGGTAAATTAAAAATCAAGTACATCGAGTTTACCGACATCCATGCCCTCACCGGCTTCAAAGCTTCTTATTATCAACAACGATATGAAGCGCAAATGAACGATGAAGTCCCAACTGTTGGTGAACTATTGGGCGACAAAATAAATACCCCAAAATGGGCCGAACTCACCGAGCGCCTCAACATTCACGGCATTGAAATCAAGAAAATAAACTTCTTGTCCAGCGGTGAATTGCGCAAACTGTTGATTATAAACTTGTTATTTGATGTGCCCGATGTCCTTGTCCTTGACAACCCATATATAGGCCTTGATGCGCCGTCTCGTGACATTCTCAACGAAATGTTGCAACGTCTTGTCAGCGACGGCATTACTATCATATCACTTGTTGCCAATCCTCGTGATATTCCCGATTATGCCGATGCAATTATTCCCATTAAAAATCTCACAATTGACCCTGTAATTGATTGCAAAGATAATGTTGCACCTTATCGCACATTATTAAAACCATATTTTGATTACGCTGTCAATGTTGAGGCAATACCTCTAGCGCCTGAGAATAATGCCGGACAGTTTGACACCATTCTTGAAATGCGTGACTGCTCGGTAGCTTATGCCGGTAATGTTGTCCTCCAACACGTCAATTGGACCGTTCGTGACGGCGAATGTTGGTCCTTGACCGGCCCCAACGGCTCGGGTAAATCTACTCTGTTGAGCCTTGTAAACGCCGACAACCCCAAAGGCTATTGTAACGATATCACTCTCTTTGACCGTCGTCGCGGTACCGGTGAAAGCATTTGGGATATCAAGCGTAACATCGGATATATTTCCCCCGAGATGCACCTCTACTTCAATGGCTCGGGTGATGTTGCCACCATTGTAGCTCAAGGTCTCAACGACACCGTCGGGCTGTTCAAGCAAGTTAAGCCTCATCAACACCAACGTGCCATGACTTGGCTTAAAATCCTCCACCTCGAGCACCTTGCTTCGCGTCGTTTCAACACTCTTTCCACCGGCGAGCAGCGCATGGTCCTCATCGCGCGCACTCTCATCAAGAACCCGCGATTACTCATTATGGACGAACCTCTCCATGGCCTTGACCGTGCCCGCCGTCGCAGCATTCGTGCCATTGTTAACTACATGGTCAACCGCGACCACTTGACGCTTATCTATGTCACTCACCTCCTCTCTGAGCTCCCTGAGTGCATAACTCACCACAAGACACTTTAGCAACAATAATATTCCCCCCACAATAAAAAATCCTTGGATTTTCAGACTCTCTGAATCTCCAAGGATTTCCTTTTATCAGTATTACATCGGTGGACGACCTCCGCCGGGCCCTCCGGGGCCGCCGGGTCCTCCGGGACGACCACCCGGGCCTTCACGACGGTTTCTATCTTCAGGTTCATTACCCTTACCAAATGTATTAAACTTGTAAGAGAATGAAATCATGAAGTAACGAGTCAATGAATTATATAGTGTATCGTCGATGTAGTTTGCAGTTACATTACGCATGATGTTTGACTTCTGTTGTAGCAAGTCATAAACCTTCAATGTCACTGTCGCAGACTTGTCGCGCAAGAATTGATAAGCAACCGATGCGTTCCACATCCATTGTTTGGTATCATAACCTGCCGAGTAACCTGATGTTGCTGAATAATCAAGGTCGGTAGCCAATACGATGCCAAATGGTGTGTAATAAGTTCCGTTGAATGTTCCACCGTAAGTGTGTACGGTCAAGTTGGTTGATGATTGAACCGAGTTCTTGGTCAATTGTAGACCATATTTAGGTCTAAGTTCAAGCTCGAGATTTTCAGGACGCCATGCTATTGAGAATGATTCATTAATATTGGTTGAACCTGAATTATTCTTCAATCCGTTATTGAAACCCACATTGTGACTATAGTTAAACATCAAGAAATTATTAAACGTGATTGTGCGGTTCTTAAAGGGAGTTGAGAACATGGTCATCGCTCTGATGTTCCACACACCGTTTACGTTTTCATAGGTAGTCGTTTGTCCACCGGTCAATGCATCAAATGTTGTCTTTGACACAATGCTGTTTTGAACCACTTGTGCATCGGCCATTGCCATGATTGAACGTTGTGCGTCCATGTTGAAATCTTGGAAACGCAAGCGCAAGTTATGTGAGAACGTCGGGTCCAAGTTTGGATTACCAACTACGATGCGCAAGGGGTCGCTCATGTCGGCAACAGGTTGCAATTGAGCTATTGATGGTTGTGATGAACGTCCGTTATAGTCAAGGTTTATTGAACGGTTGCGCTCAAACTTATAGCGGTAACGCAAATATGGCGCATAGTTCCATGTCCAGCGTTCATCAATATTGCGCGCTGAGTTGATTAAGTCCTCGCTCTTCATCATTTGAGGCACGAGTGACATACCCACATCTATATTGCTTCGTTTGCTCACGTGCTTATATCCCACGCGGATATCTTGATTCATGTAGTCATTGCGATAACGGTTGCTCAAGTCATCATTAAACACTTGATTCTCGTAGTCGATGATGGGGTCACCAAATAGCCCGTCGGGCCATTCCACAGGGTGGTCATATACCATCTTGTCAGCGTTATTCCAGCGATATTGAAATCTATACGCAAATGTCAAGAAGTTTCCCTTCTTCACGTCGCCAAGTGGCTCTGTCCAGCTCACACGCGCCGACACGGTGTTGCTCCATGTGTGGTTATTGGTGTATTGGTCATACAAGTCTATTGAGTCATTCATGAAGAACTTGTTCCATGAATAGCTGTTTGACTTTTCTCTCACATTGCTCAATCGATAATTGGCAAAGAATGAGAATGCTCGTCCCGGGTGGCTCTTAAACTTGTGGTTATAGATTAATTCACCTCCAAATTCGTATGATTTACCATTTGAAGTCTCCTCGTTGATACTTTGGTTCACAAAGTCTCTCGCTGCATTTCCTGCCAACGTTGTATCTGCTCCCAATGAATATGAATCCTTGATGTTGATTGATACATTAGGCCTGAATTCAACGGTATTGAATGAATCGGGGTTCCACTGTATGCGGAAGTCGGCACGCACATTGTGTCCTTTATCGCGAGCTGTCTTTGTACTGTTGACATAGGATGATGAATCGGCAAACAGATATTGACGATTTTGACGAGTACGAGTGTCTCGGTCACTGTGGCTGTACATCACGTCACCACCCACGCGGAATATCTCTTTATTTCCTACGTTGAAGTTGACACCAAATGCTTGTGACGTTGTGATACCATTTTCGCCGCCAAAACGACGGAAACGTTGTGACGTTCCATCGGTGAAGCCCAAGTCATTCACATTGTTTGCCCCGCCGATAAATGTCATTTGATTATCATTCCAGAAACGGTTTACGGTAAATTGTGCTTTATAGCGGTCATCTGTACCATAACCGGCTTCTATATTACCAAACCATCCGTTTTTCATTCCCTTTTTGACTGTCAAGTTGATGACTGTCTCTTCCTCGCCGTCATCAACGCCTGTCAAGCGCGCCAAGTCGCTCTTGCGGTCTACGACTTGCAATTTGTCTACGATGTTTACCGGCAAGTTCTTTGACGCCACCTTGGGGTCGTCCGAGAAAAATTCCTTACCGTCAACAAGTATCTTGGTGACCTCTTTACCGTTTGCCGTGATTTTTCCCTCGCTGTCAACTTCAACGCCCGGTAGGCGCTTTAGCAAGTCTTCAACCACTGCATTTGGCTGAGTCTTATATGAATCTGCATTAAATTCCACGGTATCTTCCATCACCTTGATTGGCGTTTTGATACCTGTTACTGTGATTTCTTTGAGCGATTTCCCTCCTTCTGAGAGCTTGATATCTCCCAATACCACGTTTTTACCGCTCACGGTTACGCGTTTAGAGAAATTCTCATATCCCACAAATGATGCCCCAACGATATAACGTCCGTCATTCACGTCATGTAGTGTGAATGAGCCGTTGGCACTGCTCGTTACGCCCCTCATGTATGTACTGTCGCGAGATGTAAACAGCTTCACTGTCGCTTGCGGCAACGGGTCGCCGTTCTCGTCAACAATCTTTCCTGTGATGGTGTAAGCACTTGCAGTCAAACCTGTTAGGATTGTTAGAACTAATAAAAGTAGATGCCTTTTGATTAATTGCATGATGCTTGATTGATTGTAATATTTTAAATTTTCTATATTTCCGCTGATTTATTATCGCTTATAGTTTCCTCTTGGAAACTATAATAACTATTTATTAGACACTATATTACGCCTTTCGTTTAACCTTGCTTTCCCACTAAACGACCAACATTGTGCCTTTATAGATAAGCGACAATATTTAAGAGATTAATATATACTCAAAGTTAATGCGGTTAACCTAATTTAACTACACCGTTTGAGTCGGTATCTCAAATTTTCTTCCCTCATACTCCGACAACGCTTCAACCCATTCAGGTTGTATTTCTGCGCCTGTCATCGTTTTGGGGTCAAATGCCGCCATGATTGTGCGACACACACACTTTACCTCCTCATTTATGCTGTTTATAACACGTTGCTCCAGTCTCAAGCTTCGCTCTGATATTTTGGTTACTGTGGTCAATACTTCAATAGGTTCTTCGATAAACGTTTGTGCACAAAAGTCACAATTGATGTTTACCACTACCAGACCTATTGCATTCCATTTCCATTCATGCTTCAGAACTGCCTTGAAATAATTGGCTTTGGCTATATCCATAAATTCCATGTAAACGGTATTGTTCACATGGCCCAATAAATCTATATCGTTAAATCTTATCTGTACTTTTTGTCGGTGCTTAAACGGAAATTCCGGTTCTTGTACATGAGAATTACTCATTTCTTCTTATATATCTCGTTGTTAGTGTATTACTAAATTATTTATGACATTCACGCCCGCAGCCTTGTTCAGTTGCTCTATTAGTGCTGTCTTGTGAAATGATAGCTCATTTTTCAGCGGTGCCGATGTGATTACCACGTGCATTGTCCCGTGTTCAACCCATCTGCGCGTTGTGTATCGATTGATTGTCGGTCCCACAACATCCGGCCACATATAGCATAAACGTTGCTCATTATAGATTGTTTGGTTGCCCGATTGCTCTATCGCTCGTTTTATGATATCGCCTATCTGTTCCGGTTCTCGCTTTTTCATCGCCTATTCTGATGTTATGGGTGTAAACACCCCGTTCTCTACATTCCACATGCGATAATCGCCGCCTATGTGCGTCATGATTTCATCCAAATGCTTGCGATTTGTGTCTGTCACAAATATCTGCCCAAACATTGGCAAGCCCACTACGCCCATGATGCGCTCCACGCGTGACGCGTCAAGTTTATCAAATATATCATCAAGAAGCAGCAACGGTTGCATTGTCGATGTCTCCTTCAGAAACTCATATTGCGCAAATCTCAGTGCGATTGTATAAGTCTTTGATTGTCCTTGCGACGCCGTCTTTTTCACCGGCATTCCCAGCAAATTCATCTCTATGTCATCGCGGTGGGGGCCTACGGTCGTGTGACGCATGATTACATCACGTTGACGGGCGCTTTCAAGCAACGTTGCATAGTCGGTGCCTTCACTCAATTGTGTAGAGTAGGCGAGGCTCACATCGTCATCTTCAGGCGCTATCGCATTATAATAACGCTTGAATATTTCAGTCAGCTGTGCTATCTTCTCCCTGCGAGCTTTCACTATATAATCCACCGATGCAGCCATTGTCATCTCTATCGCTATGTACAAGTTTACATCCGTGATATTATTGCGCAACATCGTGTTACGCTGCGTTAGCGCTTGATTATATCTGATTAAATGGTCTAGATATCGAGCATCGCTTTGCGAGATGACCATGTCTATAAATCGCCGACGCTCCTCTCCGCTTCCCGTGATGAGGTCCATGTCTCGCGGTGAAACCATCACTAGCGGAAATGCCCCTATGTGGGCGCTCAATCGTTGATATTCCTTCCCGCCTCGCTTGAATGACTTGCGTCGTCCACGTGTTATCCCCACGGCTAGATTCTCCTCAATGTCGCGTCGCTCATACTGCGCCGTCATTATCATGTAATCCTGCTCGCGGTTTATCAGCATGGCATCAGTCACTCCTGTGAAACTTTTGCAGAAGCTGAAATAATATATTGCATCGAGCAAGTTACTCTTTCCCATGCCGTTATTCCCTAGAAAACAATTTATCTTGGGCGAAAACGACAAGCTTGCCTGCTCGATGTTCTTAAAGTTATTGAGTGTCAGCTCTTTTAATATCATTACTGAAGACCTTCAAGTATTCTTTTGAGTACTACTTGTGCCGAGATTTCGCGGTTTGCTGCTTCCGGTATCACTATCGAGCGTTCACTCTCGATAACTTCATCAGTTACTATCATGTTGCGACGAACCGGCAAGCAGTGCATGAAATATGCGTTGTTGGTCAACGCCATCTTTTCTGTGCTGATTGTCCAATTGCGGTCTGTGTTGATTACCTTTCCATAATTCGGGTCATTATACGCTGCCCAGTTCTTGGCATACACAAAGTCTGCTCCCTCGAGCGCTTTATCTTGGTCATATTCTACTCGTGCGTTACCCACAAACTCCGGCGCTAGCTCATAGCCCTTCGGGTGCGTTATCACAAAGTCTACATCTGCCGCATTCATCCATTCGGCAAACGAGTTGGGCACTGCTTGTGGCAATGCTTTGGGGTGGGGGGCCCATGACATCACTACCTTTGGGCGTTCCTTTGTCTTATACTCCTCTATGGTGATGAGGTCGGCAAATGATTGCAATGGGTGACGAGTTGCTGCCTCCATTGAAAATACGGGACGGCCTGAATATTTGATAAATTGATTCAGAATCTTTTCAGTATAGTCATCTTCCTTTGACTCAAAGCGCGCAAACGATCTCACTCCGATGATATCGCAGAAACTTCCCATTACCGGTATCGCTTCAAGCAAATGCTCGCTCTTGTCGCCATCCATGATTACTCCACGTTCTGTCTCTAGCTTCCATGCTCCTTGGTTTACGTCTAAAACGATTGTATTCATCCCCAAGTTCATTGCTGCTTTTTGAGTGCTCAATCTTGTGCGCAACGAGTTATTGAAGAATATCATCAACAAGGTCTTATTCTTTCCTAGGTGTTGGTAATTGAAGCGATTCGCTTTTACTTCCAGCGCTTCCTTTACGGCTGCTTTTAAGTCGCCTATATCATTTACGGTCGTAAAATTTCTCATTTCTTTACTAGATATTTAAGTCTTTTTTCCTACTTCTAAATTTCTTTGCAAGTTACGACTTTTTTGTCGAATACACAATACCACTATTTCGCCCTTAAGCCCCATTTTACACGCTTTTTATCAATTATTTACCTCCTTTTTTTAGCCCCCTTTCCCTCAATTGAATTTTTTTTGAAAATTTCCTTAATTTTTTTACCAATATTTAAATTTATTCTGTAGATTTGCATCATCTAAACTCACACAAAATTCTAATAACAAGAAAAATATCAATGTTATACAAATTCAAAATTGAGCTCTGCGGGCTCACATCTTCTCCCGATGTCTGGCGCACTGTCCTCGTCCCCGACGAGTTTACCTTTGATGACTTCCATGCCCTCATTCAAGCTGCTTTCGGTTGGGGAGAACAACATCAATACTATTTCGTCGACGACCCATCTCATCCTCGCATGTACGTCATGCTTCCCGACCTCGATATAGATTCTTCTATTCCGCAAGGCAAAATCAGTGACGCCGATGAAATAACCGTTGATTCCATTTTCCGCAAGAAAAAACAACTATTCTATATCTATGACCTCGGCGATAACTGGATTCATCGCATAACTTTATTGGGTACAGTCGATGAACCCGCCGAAAACTTCCGCTGTGAGGCCGGTAACGGCACCTGTCCCCCCGAAAACTGCGGTGGCGCTCAAGGCTACGAAAACCTCAAGCAAATATTCCGTGAGCACCCCTCCAGCGACGAAGCTAACGATTACCGTCAATGGCTTGGCGCTGAACCCGACGAAGATTGGGACCCCGACTACTTTGATTTGGACGAAACAAATCAAGATATCGACGCAATTTAATTATTAAGTTATAAAATTTTATTTATTAGGAAAACAGAGTCGCAAGGATATCCCTCGGCTCTGTTTTTTTTCGTCACTTCTGCCTCGCGCCAATAAAAATAAAGCGACAGCCTCACATCGAGAGGTTGCCGCTTTAATATTTGAATTGATATAGAATCGCTATTAATTCATCTGCTAGTATTCATCCCAGCTCTTTATCTCTATATCATCAAGTGATAGAGAAGTAAATGCTTCGATAAACGCTGATGCCAAGCGCGCATTGGTTAGCAATGGCACGTTCAAGTCAATTGCTGCACGACGTATCTTGTATCCGTTGCTCAACTCGGTTGAAGTCAAGTTCTTTGGTATATTTACCACCAAGTCAACTTGACGGTTGTGCAACAAGTCAAGTGCTTGCGGATGTTGGTCTGCTTGACTTGGCCAGTATGCGTGCAATGCAGGTATTCCGTTATCGTTGAGGAATTGGTGAGTTCCGCCTGTTGCATAAATCTTGTAGCCCTTGTCGTGTAGTTGATGCGCTGCATCGAGCATTGCTGCCTTTTGCTTTGCCGAACCGGTTGACAATAATACTGCCGATTGTGGTATGCGTTGGCCCACTGACAACATTGCCTTCAAGATTGCTTCAGGTGAATCTACTCCGATACAGCCAACCTCGCCGGTTGATGACATATCTACACCAAGCACAGGGTCTGCGCCTTGTAGACGTGAGAACGAGAATTGTGATGCCTTTATTCCCACATAGTCTAGGTCAAATGCATTCTTTGCAGGCTTTTCTACCGGTATGCCGAGCATTACCTTGGTTGCTATATCTATGAAGTTGATTTTGAGTACCTTTGATACAAATGGGAAGCTTCGTGATGCTCTCAAGTTACATTCGATTACCTTCACGTCGTTATTCTTCGCTAGATATTGAATGTTGAACGGTCCTGAGATGTTGAGCGCCTTTGCTATTTGTGAAGATACCTTCTTGATGCGGCGCATTGTCTCTACATATAGCTTTTGCGGCGGGAATTGGATTGTTGCATCCCCTGAGTGTACACCCGCAAATTCAATATGTTCTGAGATTGCATATACCTTGATTTCTCCGTTTTGAGCAACTGCATCCATTTCGATTTCCTTCGCATTTTGGATGAATTCGGTCACTACCACCGGATGTTCCTTTGATACATTTGCTGCCAAACGCAAGAATCTTACAAGCTCCTCATTATTTGAACATACGTTCATCGCTGCGCCTGAGAGCACATAACTTGGACGAACCAATACAGGGAAGCCTACTTCATCAATAAACTTATTGATATCGTCAAAGCTTGTCAACTCTTTCCATCTTGGTTGGTCGATGCCCAATCGGTCTAGCATTGATGAGAACTTGTGACGGTCTTCTGCATTATCAATGCTTTGGGCTGTCGTTCCAAGTATATTCACGCCTTGCTCGTCAAGTCGCATTGCAAGGTTATTTGGTATCTGACCTCCCACACTCAATATTGTTCCGTGAGGTTGCTCGAGGTCGATAATATCCATCACACGTTCAAATGTGAGCTCGTCAAAGTATAGACGGTCACACATGTCATAGTCGGTTGATACTGTCTCCGGGTTGTAATTTATCATTACTGAACGCCATCCTTCTTTCTTGACTGTCATCAACGCATTTACCGAGCACCAGTCAAATTCTACCGAGCTACCGATGCGGTATGCTCCTGAACCGAGTACCACGATTGAACGATGGTCATGGAGATATTCAATATCGTTTGCTGTTCCGTTATATGTCAAATACAGATAATTGGTTTGTGCAGGATATTCTGCTGCCAACGTATCTATTTGCTTTACTACAGGAACTATGCCTAGCTCTTTACGACGTGCGCGCACTTGTAGATTTGCTTCAGCGGCATGAACCATGCCTTCCTTAAGCACTGAACGCGCTACTTGGAAGTCGCTGAAACCTTGTTGCTTAGCTGTGCGTAGCAACTCATAAGGAACTTCCTCGATGGTATTGTAATTCTCAAGCTCATGTGATGTATCCATGATATTCTTGAGACGATACAAGAACCAACGGTCTATCTTGGTCAACTCATGAATCTTTTCTACACTATAGCCGTTTTGCATTGCCTTCGCAATCACAAAGATACGCTTGTCGGTTGGCTCCATCAACGCTTGGTCAATGTTAGCAATCTTGATGTCTTTGTTCTCTACAAATCCATGCATACCTTGACCTATCATGCGGAGTCCCTTTTGAATTGACTCTTCAAAGGTGCGGCCTATTGCCATCACTTCACCAACTGACTTCATTGATGAACCGATTTCTCGTTTCACACCGTGGAATTTTCCAAGGTCCCAACGAGGTATCTTTACAACTACATAGTCAAGTGCCGGCTCAAAGAATGCTGAGGTATCTTTGGTTACTGAGTTCTTTAACTCAAACAAGCCATAACCGAGACCTAGTTTTGCTGCTACAAAGGCCAAGGGATATCCTGTTGCCTTTGATGCCAATGCTGATGAACGGCTCAAACGCGCATTTACCTCGATGACGCGATAATCCATTGATTGCGGGTCGTAGGCATACTGAACGTTACATTCTCCCACGATACCTATGTGGCGTATGATTTTTATTGCGAGTTCACGCAAATAGTGATAATCATCATTGCTGAGGGTTTGTGACGGCGCTACTACGATACTTTCTCCCGTGTGGATGCCCAGCGGGTCAAAGTTCTCCATGTTACATACTGTAATACAGTTATCATAACGGTCACGCACTACCTCATATTCTACTTCCTTCCAGCCCTTCAATGACTTCTCCACAAGCACTTGTGGTGAGAATGAAAGTGCCTTCTCTGTGAGCGCGATTAATTCTTCATCATTATCGCAGAAACCGCTACCTAGTCCGCCTAGCGCGTATGCTGCACGCACGATTACCGGATAGCCTAGCTCATTTGCTACGCGTAATGCATCTACTGTCGAATTTACAGCCTCACTCTTGATTGTTCTGATATCTATTTCGTCAAGCTTCTTCACAAACAACTCACGGTCTTCTGTATCCATGATTGCTTGTACCGGTGTTCCTAGAACCTTAACGTTATACTTCTCTAATATTCCTTGCTCATTGAGCGCTACACCACAGTTCAATGCTGTTTGTCCGCCAAACGCTAGCAAGATTCCGTCCGGACGTTCTTTGGCGATGACCTTCTCTACAAAATACGGCGTTACCGGCAAGAAATAGATTTTGTCGGCAAATCCTTCTGAAGTCTGCACTGTCGCGATGTTGGGGTTTATCAACACTGTTGTAATGCCTTCTTCTTTCATGGCCTTCAGTGCCTGTGAACCTGAATAGTCAAATTCCCCGGCTTCGCCAATCTTCAGTGCTCCCGAACCGAGAAGCAATACTTTTTTTATGGGATTCTCACTCATTAGTCTTAATTGAATTTATTATAACATGTTGATAAACTCGTCAAATAAAAATTCGGTATCTCGGGGACCGCTACTTGCTTCCGGGTGGAATTGTGCCGAGAAGAATGGCTTTGTCTTATGGCGGATACCTTCATTTGTGCCATCATTCATATTGATAAACAACGGTTCCCAGTCTTCTGGCAATGTCGCTGTATCTACTGCAAATCCGTGATTCTGTGATGTCACAAAACAAGTGTTTGTGTTTACTCTGCGAACAGGTTGATTGTGGCTGCGGTGTCCATATTTTAGTTTATAGGTCTTAGCACCTGCTGCCTTGGACAACAATTGGTTACCCATGCAGATACCGCATATTGGCTTACCTATTTCGATGGCTTTGCGTATATTCAATACTGTCTCTTCTGCAAAGTCGGGATTCCCCGGCCCGTTAGAAATAAAAAGCCCGTCGTACGGTATTGTTGTGAAATCATAGTTCCAGGGAACTCTGACCACTTTCACTCCGCGACGAGTTAGACATCTGATTATATTATGTTTTACACCACAGTCAACGAGAACTACTGTCTTCTCTCCCTCTCCGTGATATTCAACTTCTTTACAACTTGCTTTGGCCACTAAATTCTCTTGATTCGGGTCATAAAACTCGATATCTTCACATCCGTCAACGATTATCTTGCCCAGCATTGAACCTTTATCACGCAAATGCTTTGTCAATGCTCGTGTGTCGATATCATATATCCCCGGTATCTTTTCCTCGTTCAGCCATTCTGATAATGAGCGATCTGCTTGCCAGTGGCTATGTTCCCATGAGTAATCCTGAGCTATGATAGCTTTTGCATGGATGTGCTCACTCTCATAAAATTCACTCACTTGACCTTTCTCACGACGTGGGGGCACACCGTAGTTACCGAGCAAAGGATACGTTGTTACTAGTATTTGACCTTCATAGGAGGGGTCGGTCAAGCTTTCAGGATAGCCTGTCATTGCTGTGTTAAACACAACTTCACCTGCAGTTGAGGCTGCATATCCCAATGATTTTCCCTCAAATTTTGTGCCGTCTTCCAAGATAAGGACGGCGCGTCGAGTTTCGCGCATATTTACGATAGAAGGATAGATGTTAGTACTATAGAGTGGTTCTCAACATTTCTATCGTGAAAACCATGCAAATTTACGCAAAATATTCCACACTATCTAGTAAACTATTTTAATTTTAGTCAATTATTTTATAATCCCTCGTTTTACTCCCTCTTTCTATCTTTCCCTCAGGCTCAACTTTTTCCGCTTGTCCCTTGTTACTTCTGTACATTTATTCTTAATTTTTATCCTATGAACAAACCACTTAAAGGCTCCAAAACCGAGCAAAACCTCCTCGCTGCTTTCGCCGGCGAAAGCCAAGCTCGTAACCGCTACACTTTCTTTGCTCAAAAAGCCATCGAACAAGGTTACCACCAAATCGCCGAAATTTTCTATCTAACCGCCGAACAAGAACTCACTCACGCCAAGCAATTTTTCGACAACCTTCAAGGGGGTATGGTCCAAATCACCGCTTCCTATCCCGCCGGCGTCGTTGGTGACACCCTCGCCAATCTCGCCGAGGCCGTTGAAGGCGAGCACGAGGAAGCCCACAATATGTATCCTCAATTCGCCCAAGTTGCCGACGATGAAGGCTTCGTCTCTATTGCAATCCTTTTTAGGCTAATCTCTATTGCCGAAAAAGCTCATGAAGACCGTTTCGGACGCCTTTACGAACGGCTCAAGTCCGGAACCGTGTTCTCCGAAAATGAAAGCACCGATTGGTCTTGTCGGTATTGCGGTTATGTTGCTGCCGGTACATCAGCGCCTAAAAAATGTCCCGTTTGCAACATGGACCAAGGTTGGTTTGAGCGTAAAGCCTGGAATTACTAGCCTCTCGTCAGCTCTCTGACTTCTCTGAAATATTAGTTTTATCCGTTGTCTTCATTTCCTGAATCCTCTTCACTAAGTCTCGTTTATGAGTCTTAGTGCGGAGGTTGTGCATTTTGCTTGTTGGAGGTCGTCATGGAGCTTTTCAACTGATAGGGAAGGGGAGTGGCGGTTATTGGGAGATTGACGCTGCAAAGTTACAACACCCCTTCACCAAAAATCCGAACATCCAACCTTTAATAACTTTTTAACGTTCGATTTTTGGCGTAATTGTCAGTCTCTCAAATTGTTGTCTTGCAAAAAAAAACTGATTTTTTTTGTTGGCGTTGTAATCAGTATTTCCGATACAGAACTCTCAGCGAATTTGCCACGGCAAGCAGGGCTACACCCACATCGGCAAACACTGCTGCCCACAACGATGCAAATCCCAACGCTCCGGCCACCAAGATTATAACCTTCACTCCGATTGCTCCAATGATGTTTTGGCGCACAATCTTTGACGTATAATTGCCTATTCTCATGGCCGTTGCCACTCTCGATGGCATATCATTCTGGATGACTATATCTGCACTCTCGATAGCCGCATCGCTGCCAA
>CAYTFG010000001.1:25693-65000 GCA_964436925.1 uncultured Bacteroides sp.
GGCATATCATTCTGGATGACTATATCTGCACTCTCGATAGCCGCATCGCTGCCAAGTCCGCCCATCGCTATCCCCACATGGCTCATCGCCAAAACGGGCGCATCATTCATTCCGTCACCAACAAAGGCCACTGAACGCTTCTCCTCGTTGGTCAGTCGTGAAATGTAATCTGCCTTATCTTTCGGCAAAAGCTCTGATTTTGCGTTCGCAATGCCCAGTTTTGAGGCATATTCGTCAACAATCTCGCGCTTGTCACCCGAAAGCAAGTGTATGTCATTCACCCCGAGCTTTATGATATCTGAAATTGCCTGGACTGCATCGCTTTTGAGCGTATCCGCCAAGAGAAATGCTCCGGCATATATCCCGTTAACAGCGCAGACAACAACTGTCGCAATGCTATTCTTAAGGTGCTCAGGTACAGCAACTTCATATTTCTGCAACAACCTGAAATTACCCACCAGCACTTGACTGCCGTTGATTGTTGCAACCACGCCGTGACCGGCTATCTCATTCATTTGTGTGATTGGCAACTCTTTGGCGTCGTGTTTCTTAGCGTATGCCACAACTGCTTGTGCGATAGGGTGGGTGCTCTTTGCCTCCACGCTCATCGCCATGTTCAGCAACTCTGATGTGTCGCCGATGGTTGGTGTGTCAACTTCGGTGACCTCAAATTTCCCGTTTGTGAGCGTGCCTGTCTTGTCAAATGCTATGCTGTCTATCTTGGTGATGGCATCAAGATAATTACCGCCCTTAAACAATATCCCAAGCTTGGATGCCGCGCCGATTCCGGCAAAATATCCGAGTGGAACGCTGATTACCAAGGCACATGGACACGAGATTACCAGAAATACCAATCCTCGATACAACCAGTCTGAAAATTGATAATCAAAGCCAACAACTAGCGATGCAAGCCACGGTACTACAACCAGCGCTACTGCCAGAGCAATAACGATTGGCGTGTAAATGCGGGCAAATTTGTGAATAAACAGTTCGGTTGGTGCCTTCCTGTCTGCCGCATCTTTCACTAGCGAGAGGATGCGAGCCAATGTACTCTGGTCGTATGGTTTTGTGACCTTGACTCTCACCGCAACGCCCGATGTTATCATTCCGGCAAGAACATCACCGCCGCTGGTGATGGTGCGTGGCACGCTCTCCCCGGTCAATGCCGATGTATCAAACATTGCCTCGTTGGTCAGCAGCGTTCCATCGAGAGGTACGCGTTCTCCCGGCTTTATCTCAATTGTTTCACCCACTTGAACATCTTTGGGCGATACACTTTCCAATTGATTGTTTCTAACCACAGCCGTTATTTCCGGGCGCACATCCAGCAATTTCGTTATATTGCCCGAGGCGCGTTCCACGGCTTCATCTTGTAGCTTCTCTCCAATTGTGTAGAATAGCATAACCGCCACTGCTTCAGGATATTCGCCTATGCAGAAGGCTCCTATTGCTGCTATTGCCATCAGAGTGAATTCACTGAAGATGTCTCCTTCTTTGGCCCCTTCAATCGCCTCTTTGATTACGGGAATTCCTACCGGCAAAAATGCTATGCCATAGTAAATTAAGCCAATGTATGAGTCTAATAAAGTTGTTGTGTGTTCCAGAATTACACCTGCCAAGAGCATTACTGCCGATATCGCAGGCATTATCCATTCTGAGTAATTATTTTCTTTTTCCATTTGTGATATTAGTTTGCTTGGCAAATTTATATATTTTGCTCAATATAAACAACATATCTGACTGCATTTATTCACAAAAAAAAGAGCGACTCAGTTTTTGAGCCGCTCTTCCATCGTAATATGTTGTGAAATTATTCTGCGAGGAATGCCTTAACAACAGAGAGAATGTTTGCATCGGTATATCCGAATTTTTCATCAAGTACCTTGTAAGGTGCTGATGCGCCGAAGCGTTCGAGACCGAATACATCCCACTTAGCTGTTCCCTTCATCAATGGATAAAGTGTTGCAGGTAGACCTGCGGTTACACCGAAGCGTGCTACGCCTGCGGGCAATACACTTTGTTGATATTCCTTTGATTGACGTAGGAATAGACCGAGTGATGGGAATGATGCTACTTGTGCTTTGATACCTTCTGCCTTGAGGCTTTCTGCTGTGTGTACTAGAAGTGATACTTCACTACCGTTACCCACTAGAACTACATCAGGATTTTCTGCTGGAACAATTACATAACCACCCTTTTCTGCGCCTTGTGCATCGGTGCGACGGCATCCGCTTTGTGCGGGTAAGTCTTCGAGGTCTTGACGTGAAAGGATAAGTACTGATGGTGAATGTGTATTTTCCATTGCCATCTTCCATGCTTCTAGTGTTTCTGCTGAATCTGCAGGACGGAGTACAAGTGCTGATTGCTTACCTGCCAAGTTATCCATCATTTCTAGAAGACGTGCTTGTGCTTCTTGTTCCACCGGTTCGTGAGTTGGTCCGTCTTCACCTACACGGAATGCATCGTGAGTAAAGATGAACTTAACCGGAAGTTCCATCAATGCTGACATACGCAATGCCGGCTTAACATAGTCACTGAATACAAAGAATGTTCCGCATGCACCGATGCATCCACCGTGGAGTGCGATACCATTCATGATACATGCCATGGTCAACTCTGCTACACCTGCTTGTAGGAAGCGGCCTGAGAAGTCTTCTGCTGTGATTGCATAAGTCTTCTTGAGGAAGCCGTCGGTCTTGTCTGAGTTTGCAAGGTCGGCACTTGACACTATCATGTTTTGTACATTTTCAGCGAGGAATGATAGAAGGGTTGCTGATGAGTTACGTGATGCCATGTTGGGCTTGAACTCTACCTTGCTCCAATCTAGTTCCGGAAGCTTGCCGTCGATGTAGTTTTGTAGACGTGCTGCAAGTTCGGGGTTTGCTGCTTTCCATGCTTCTTCTGCTGCGTGGCGTTCTGCAACTACCTTTTCGAGCTCTTTGCGACGTGCTTCAAACAATGCTGCTGTTGAATCCCAGATTTGGAATGGGTCTTCTGGATTTCCACCAAGATTTTCAATAGTCTTAGCATAGTCTGCACCTGACTTTGATAGTGGTTGTCCGTGAGTTGAACATTTTCCTTCGAAGCATGAACCGTCAGCTGTAACTGCTCCCTTACCCATGATGGTCTTGCCAATGATGAGGGTAGGACGCTTTTTCTCTGCGTGTGCTACTTCGATTGCACCGTTGATTGCTTCTGGGTCGTTACCGTTGATTTCGATTACATTCCAGCCCCATGCACGATACTTTGCTGCGGTATCTTCTTTGGTAACGTCTGCTACCATTGTTGACAATTGTACATCATTTGCATCGTAGAACATGATTAAGTTGCTAAGACCTAGTGTACCTGCGATACGGCCTGCTCCTTGTGAAATCTCTTCTTGGATACCACCATCGCTGATGTATGCATATGTCTTGTGTGCTACTACTTCACCAAATTGTGCTACTAAGAAACGCTCTGCGATTGCTGCACCTACTGCCATCACGTGTCCTTGTCCTAGTGGACCTGATGTGTTTTCAATGCCACGTGCAAAGTTTACTTCAGGGTGTCCTGAGGTGATTGAACCCCATTGACGGAATCCCTTCAATTCTTCCATTGTAAACTTGCCGGTCATGGCGAGTACGCCATATAGCATTGTTGACATGTGACCTGGGTCTAGGAAGAAACGGTCGCGGGCAATCCATGTGGGATTTTGAGGGTCGTAAACCAAGTGTTTTGCGTATAGTTGGGCTACATAATCAGCTCCACCCATTGCGCCACCGGGGTGTCCGGATTTTGCTTTTTCTACCATTGATGCGATGAGTACTCGCAAGTTATCGGCAGCATTGGTATATACGTTTTTTGCCATTTGTGTAGGTTTATAAAATGGTTAATTAAATAATTCGTTTTCTGTGAATTTGCCTAGCTTTAGATAGTTATCATAGATAGCTTGATATGCCTTGGCATTTTCTGCATTAGGTTCATATTCCTTAGCGAAACCTGAATTCATTGCCTCGATTGCATCTTCTACACGCGGGTAGATTCCTGCTGCTGTTGCTGCAAACATTGCTGCTCCGAGTGCACATGCTTGGTCGGTGTTACATACCTTGATTGGCAAGTTGATGACATCGCTAAGTGTTTGCATTACAAACGGTGACTTCAATGCGATACCACCGATACCGATTACATTGTCAATGCGTACACCTTCGCTGGTGAAGCGGTCAACAATCGCTTTTGCTCCAAAGGCTGTTGCCTCTACAAGCGCACGATAGATGCGTGGTGCTGTTGTGCCCAATGTGATGCCGGTGATTGTACCCTTGAGAAGTTGGTTTGCATCCGGTGTACGACGTCCGTTCATCCAGTCGGTTGCGATTACTGTGCTTTCGCTCAATGGAATCTTTTCTGCTTCAACTGTCAATGCAGGGATAATCTTATCACATGCTTGGTCGATGAGCTTTTGCTTGGTCTCTTCGTCGATGAGGTCGCTGTTACCGATGAGAGTCTTCAACGGCCATTCAAGTACGCGCTTGAACCATGCATATACATCACCAAATGCACTTTGTCCTGCTTCGAGGCCTACCATGCCCGGGATTACTGAACCATCAACTTGTCCGCAAATACCGTGGATGAGGTTATCACCTACTTCTTCATATGAAGCTACCATGATATCGCAAGTTGATGTACCGATGATACGCACGAGTGTGTTAGGTGTTACTGCTGCACCAACTGCGCCCATGTGGCAGTCGTATGCTCCACCTGCTACTACTACATTTGTGGTCAAGCCTAGACGATTTGCCCATTCTTGAGTCAACTTGCCAACAGGTTTATCTGCTGTTTCAGTGTTCTCAAACAAGCGGTCACGGAAGCCGCCCAATAATGGATCTAGTGTGGTGAGGAAGTCTTCGCTGGGAAGTCCTCCCCATGATGGATGCCACATTGCCTTGTGTCCGCATGCACAACGGCTGCGCACGATATCCTTTGATGATTTTACTCCGGTGAGTATTGCAGGTAGCCATTCGCAATATTCTACGATTGAATATGCGTTTGCTCTCACTGCTTCATCTTCGCGAAGTACGTGAAGTGCCTTTGCCCAGAACCATTCTGATGAATAGATTCCTCCTTCATATGCTGAATAGTCGATATCCCACTTCTTGCAAAGTTCGTTGATTTCTGCAGCTTCTTTTACTGCTGTGTGGTCTTTCCACAACACAAACATTGCATTCGGGTTTTCTGCAAATTCAGGAAGTAATGCTAGTGGAGTTCCTTCTTCATTTGTGAATGCAGGGGTTGAACCTGTGGTATCAAATGCGATTGCTACTACCTTTTCGCCGGTACCTGCAGGACATTGTGCTAGCGCTTCTTTTACTGATGCTTCTAGTACATCGATATAGTCTTGTGGGTGTTGACGATATTGGTTGATTGCTGGATTGCAATACAATCCTTTTTTCCAACGTGGATAGTACTTTACTGATGTTGCTAACACTTTGCCGTTGGCAGCATTAACTACGAGAGCGCGCGCTGAGTCGCTCCCGTAGTCTAGTCCTATTACATATTGTTCAGCCATGATTTTTCTGGATTAGCAGAGTGCTTTGTTCAACATGTAATATATTTCGTTGAGACGAAGTTCTTTCTTGAAGCCTTCGATTGTTGTGTTCTTGTCGATTACAACTGCTTCGATACCTGCGATTTCTGCATAGTCTAGTAGATATTCAGTGTCGAGGTCATATGAGAAGCTGGTGTGGTGTGTTCCACCTGCAAGAATCCATGCTGCTGCACCAATTTCGAGGTTGGGCATTGGAATCCATAGAGCTGATGCTACTGGAAGCTTTGGAAGCTCTTTTGAAGGAATGCATTGTACTTCGTTGATGATGAAGCGGAAACGGTTGCCGAGGTCTACTAGTGTTGCTGCTACACCCGGTTCCGGTTTAGAAGTGAACACGAGACGTGCTGTTTGTGCGCTGATACCGATGCCGAGGTGGTGTACTTCGAGTTTTGGACGGTTTTCTGCGATAAGTGGACACACTTCAAGCATGTGTGCTTGTAGAATTGCACTTTGGTCTCCGTTGAAGTTGAGTGTATAGTCTTCGAGGAATGAGCATCCCTTTGGCATACCTTGGCTCATTACCCACATTGTGCGGTAAAGTGCGCAAGTCTTCCAGTCACCTTCTGCTCCAAATCCATAACCTTCAGCCATGAGGCGTTGTGATGCTAGACCGGGGATTTGGTCAAATTTGCCAAGGTCGTTGAAGTTGGTAGTGAAACCTTTTGCTCCGGTATCTTTCAATACGCGACGTATTGCGATTTCTGCCTTTGCTTCATTCCAGATTGTCTTATAATCAGGATTGTTGACATCTTCTAGTTTTGCGTCGTGGTCATAGAGACGGAAGTATTCGTCAACAAGTGCCTTTGTTTCTTCGTCAGTTACTTTGTCCCAGTATGTCATTACGTCATTGATGGGGTAGTAATCTACGTGGTAGCCGAGAACTTGTTCTGCTGCAACCTTGTCACCATCGGTAACTGCTACGTTATTCATTTGGTCGCCAAAGCGGATGATGAGCATATCTTGTGCATCTGCCCATGCTGCACACACACGCATCCATTTTGCAATCTTTTCTTGTGCTTGTGCATCTTGCCAGTGACCTACAACAACTTTGCGGTTCTTGCGAAGGCGAGTGCAGATGTGACCAAATTCGCGGTCACCGTGTGCGCTTTGGTTGAGGTTCATGAAGTCCATATCCATGGTTTCCCAGGGTATTTCCTTGTTGAATTGTGTATGGAAGTGAAGCATCGGCTTCTTTAATTCTTGCAAACCGTGAATCCACATCTTTGCGGGTGAGAAAGTGTGCATCCAAGTGATAACACCAATACATTTAGGATCGTTGTTAGCAGCCTTAAATGCAGCTGTAACTTCAGCTGAAGAGTTTACTGTACCTTTGTAAACTACCTTTACAGGGAGTTTTCCTGATGCGTTTAGACCTGCAACCATTTCGTTGCTGTGTCCGTCTACGGCTACTACTGCGTCGCCACCATAAAGAAGTTGTGCACCTGTTACAAACCACACTTCATAATTTTCAAAAGCATTCATATTGGTTAATCTTGTTAGGTTAAAAGTATAATTATATTTAGGTTAATTTGTTGAATCTTAATGTCGTAGGAGATGAGGGATTATTTCTTGTCTTGACCGTAATAGGCGTTTGGTCCATGCTTGCGGTTAAAGTGCTTCTCAACTAGAAGAGGATTCATTGTGAGATTGGGGTTTACTGTATAAGCAATGCTCGCCATCTTGGCTACTTGTTCCATAACTACTGAGTTATGTACTGCATCATGCGGGTCTTTTCCCCATGAGAATGGTCCGTGATTCTTAACGAGTACGCCCGGAGTGTGTACCGGATTCATACCTTGGAAACGACGGATTATTACATTTCCTGTTTCTAGTTCATATGCTCCATTTACTTCTTCTGCTGTCATATCGCCTGTGCAGGGGATTGCTTCATGGAAGTAATCAGCATGTGTTGTTCCGATGTTGGGTAAATCTATTCCGGCTTGTGCCCATGCTGTTGCATAGGTTGAGTGGGTGTGTACAACTCCACCTATTTCAGGAAATGCTTTGTAGAGCGCTAGGTGGGTTGGGGTGTCTGAAGATGGTTTAAGTTTACCTTCAACCACTTGACCGTCGAGGTTAAGTACTACCATATCTTCGGCTGTCATTTCATCGTAGCTCACTCCGCTGGGCTTGATTACTACAAGACCTTTTTCGCGGTCGATACCTGAGACATTGCCCCAAGTAAAGATTACTAATCCGTGTTTTACCAAGTCGAGGTTGGCTTCAAGTACGGTTTTTTTGAGTTCTTCTAACATGATTTTATAATCGGAATTTTAAATCTTTGTTGTAAACGTCTTGATTGAACTTATAAAGATAAGCGCCTCGTCGTGATGAGTTCTTATCAATAAATTCGGTTTTTTCGATGCATTCCATCTCGGCAATTCTCTTCCTGAAATTTCTCTTGTCGATGCGCTCCTGGAGTATCGTCTCATAAAGACTTTGAAGCTGTGTCAACGTGAAATATTCCGGCAAGAGGTTAAAACCGATGGGATAATATGACATCTTGCGCTTCATCTTTTCCAGCGCCTTGGCTATCATTACAGGATGGTCAAAGCTCAACGGCGGCATTTTGTCGATATTTACCCATTGTGCATTATGCTCTTGTACGCGTTCGCGATCATGCTCGTCAAAGTTGATGAGCGCATAATATGCCACACAGATTACTCGTGCACCGGGGTCGCGGTTAACATCGCCAAACGTGCCCACTTGTTCCATAAAGACATCATTGAGTCCTGTCAGTTCCAAGAGCACACGCTTGGCAGCATTGTCAACACTTTCGCCGTCTTGAACAAAACCACCCATCAAGGACCATTTCCCCTTCTCGGGGTCAAAGCGACGCTTTGATAGCAATATGCTCAATGTTCCTTTATTTAGTCCGAAAATTATGCAGTCTACACCGACGTGAAATTTCGGATTCGATTCATAGAAAGTGGTCATGTCCAAGTGACGATTTTTTAGAGTATATTAAACTTGTAGTATTGATAATCGAGGATTACCAGAAGTAAATGTAGAATGCAGCGGTGAGGCCGAGGATGATAATTGAGTGGATAACATCCCATTTATTCCAGCTGGCACGTGTTGCTGCACGTTGTTCGGGTGTTGATGTACCGAATACAAGACCTTGGATTTTCTCGGGTGATGGAGCTTTTGTGCACAAGCTGACAACGACGACAACAATGATACAGAACAATAGCATCCAACCGCAGAAGAACAACCAGTTGAGGTCATAGAATAGATACTTGAAGATTCCGTCGCAAGCATCTGTTGCGTTGCTGTAGTAAATCTTTGCACCAAGACGAGTAAGACCGATAACGAGACCTGAGATAAGACCCCACATACCACCCTTAGCTGATGTACGTTTCCAGCAGATACCAAGGAGGAATGCAGCGGCAATACCCGGTGCAAGTACTGATTGAACGTCTTGCAAGTAGTTATAAAGTACGTCACCAACTGAACGCATGATTGGAATCCAGAGGATACCGAGAATTACGATAACAACTGTTGCCATTTGACCGATGCGCACAAGCTTCTTTTGTGGAGTTTGTGGTTTGAAACGTTGATAGAAGTCGATGGTGAACAATGCAGCTGATGAGTTGAACAATGATGCAAGTGATGACATCAATGCTGCCAAGATACCGCATACGATTAGACCCTTAACACCGGCAGGAAGTAATTTTGCTACAAGTGTTGGGAACGCTGCGTCAGGAGTTGACAATTTGAATACTTCTCCGTTGATTTCAATGCCTTGATTGCTCAATGCAAATGCAATCATACCCGGGATGAGGAACAAGAACACTGGAAGAAGTTTGAGGTATGCACCAAAGATGGTACCACGACGTGCTTCTTTTTCATCTTTTCCTGAAAGTACACGTTGAACAATGAATTGGTCAGTACACCAGTACCAGAAACCGATGATTGCAGAACCAAGAAGTGCACCAAGCCATGGATAGTTCGGGTCTTCGTTGCTGCGGATGAGGTTAGTCATTGTGTCACCATAATCGTTTACTGTTACTGCTGAGCACACATTCATCATTTCGTCCCAGCCACCAAGTGCCTTGAGACCAAGTACGAGGATGATTAATGAACCGAGTAGCAAGATAGGGGTTTGAAGCACTGAAGTGTAAAGCACTGATTTCATACCACCAACAATTGTGTAAATTGCGGTAATGATTACCAAGCCGATTGCTGCAATCCAGAAGAAGTCGATGCCCCATAGTTCTTCGATACCGAATACTTGTTGGAATACCAAACCACCTGCATATACTGTTACAGCTACTTTAGTGAGTACGTAAGAAATTAGTGAAATTACTGATAGAATCGTACGTGATTCAGGGTTATAACGACGTTCCAAGAACTCCGGCATGGTGTATACCATTGAACGAGTGTAGAATGGAACAAATACCCATCCAAGGATTAGAATCATCCATCCTTGAATTTCCCAGTGTGCCATTGCCATACCGCTTGATGCGCCGGCGCCGGCTAGACCAATGAGGTGTTCTGAACCAATGTTCGAAGCGAAAATAGATGCACCGATTGCAATCCATGTCGCATCTTTACCGCCAAGGAAGTAGTCAGCGGCATTGCTTTGTTTTTGGCGCATTACCCATACGATAATGCCCACTAGCGCTACAAAAAACAGCGCTATAACAATCCAATCTAAAAATGCCATAAGGTTTATTGAATTTTGTTTTAAGGTTATATATTAGTTAAATTAGTTTTGCTAGGTTATTTTTCTACACCAAATTTGAAAATACAGTGGCTGGTGTATCTTTGTCCCGGTTCGAGGATTACGCTTGGCCATTGTGGCTTGTTGGGGCTGTCAGGATAGTGTTGTGTCTCTAGACAGATACCTGTGCGTTGTTGATATGTGATACCTTTCTTTCCGGTTACTGTGCCATCTAGGAAGTTGCCTGAATATACTTGAATTCCCGGCTCATCTGTGTAAACTTGCAATGAAATGCCTGTTGTCGGGCACACTAGTTTTGCTGCTACTGTGTTGATATCGCCTGCTGTGTTGAGCACCCAGTTGTGGTCATAGCCGTTACCGTATGCGATTTGAACAAAGTCACGTTGTTCGATGTCTTGACCTACTGCCTTTGGAGTATTGAAGTCCATTGGTGTGCCTGCAACGGGAAGAATTTCACCGGTTGTCATGTAGGTTGAATCTACAGGAGTGAATCCATCTGCGTTGATTGTCAAGATGTGGTCGGTAATCTTGTTGTTTGCGTTACCACTGAGGTTGAAGTATGAGTGGTTAGTCATGTTGATGACTGTCTTCTTGTCGGTGGTTGCTAGATATGCGATGTCGATAGAATTGTCTGAGAGAAGAGTATAAGTTACTTGTGCGGTTACATTTCCGGGGAAATTGTTGTCGCCGTCAGGTGATTGCATTGTGAGTACAAGTGTTGAGTCATTCAACTGGTTGCCTTCATATACTTGATATTGCCATCCGGTTGGTCCTCCGTGTAGACAGTGACCAAAGTTGTTTTGGGGTAGTTGAATTGAGTCGCCGTCAATAACAATGATACCGTTTTGGATGCGGTTTGCATAGCGACCGATTGCAGCGCCAAAGTCGCTGGCGTTGTTTTCGGGGAAGTAGGCAGCAACGCTGTCAAATCCAAGGACAACATCTTGCAAGTCTCCGTTCTTGTCGGGGACCATGATAGAAACGATGCGTCCGCCAAAGTTGGTGACACATACTTCCATGCCGTTAGAGTTGTTAAGAACATACAAGTCAGTTGTTTTGCCATTGTATTCTGACTTGAAATCATTAATGTCAAGACCTGACTTAGTGAGGCCTTGCTCTTGGCTGTTGTTACCGGCGCAAGAGAACATAGCAGCGCCTGTTAGGCATACGCCTAGAAGATTTAAAAACTTCACGATATGTTATTTTAGGGTTAGTATTTTTACCTATCCATAAAAGTGTAAAAAACACACTTATTTTCTTGCCGTAAAATTAATATCATTTTTCTCTGTTTCCAAACATTTTTATATGTTCTACAACATGTTTTCCAAAAAGATTGAGGTTTTTATCAATTCATCGTTTTGTTTAATATTCAATGATAAGTGTTATCATCTGTCAGAAAATCACGAAAATAGCCTGTGATGCTGGTTCTGAGTGAAGCGATTTATGAAAATAATCCCTAAAATTTAAAAATAAATAAAATTTAGGGATTATCGTTAATGCGTGTGCCGATGCTATAGGTTGATGGTATTAAATTTCATGTCTCGAGCATCAACGAGAAGCAGCCGGTCAGTGAGTGGTGTGCCCACTCCGGTGATGATTTTTATCGTCTCTGATGCCATGATTGACCCTATGATGCCTGGAAGCGGACCTAAAACTCCACCAAGAGCACATGGCGTAAAGCCGCCCTGTGGCGCCGCTTGAGGGAATATGTCACGATAACTCGTCGTCCCGGGGCGGTAGGTGAGCACCTGGCCTTGATATTGCGCAACAGCTCCAAGAACGCATGGAATACCCTTGTCAGCGCATGTATCGGTTACCATGTATTTGGTATCGGGATTGTCCGAGCCTTCCAAAATGATGTCATAGGTTGTCGCTATGCTTTCTATGTCTTTGGGCGACAGAAATTTATTGTATGTTGTTATTTTGATGTCGCTATTAATCGCTTGAAGTTTCTGAGCTGTAATCTCGGCTTTTGACTTGCCCAAGTCCTGCTCGGTAAACGATAATTGGCGTTGAAGGTTGGAGATGTCAACGGTATCGAAGTCTGCGATGGCTATATGGCCAATCCCTGATGCAGCCAGATACATTGCCGTTACTGACCCGAGGGCTCCGGCGCCAACGATAAGTACCGAGGCGTTGAGGAGCTTTTCTTGCCCCTCACGCCCGATACCTTCAAGCATTATATTGCGACTATAACGTCGTTTGTCCATAATAAATTGCTATTAATCAAAGACTTCGTCCCAATCTTTCCATACTACATCATATCCCAAGTTATGAATGTCTGATGAAACTTCATCGGGGGTACGGCTATCGGTAACTTCAAATTGTTCAAGCGAGTCAGGACAAGCTGAATAACCTCCCGGGTCTGTTTGACTGCCGGCACTCATTGATGTAACACCGAGTTGCATCATGTTATTGCGGAATGACTTGCTCTCGCGGGTTGAGAAGCTGATGTCTACATCGTGGTCATAAATGCGGAACGCAAATGTCAATTGCGCCAATTCGCGGTCGCTTATGACTACATTGGGTTGGAATCCACTCTCTGACGGGCACATACGCGGGAAGTTGACACTATAGCGTGTGCGCCAATACTTTTTCTGCAAATAGCGGAGGTGACGAGCCATCATTGTGACGTCGGCACGCCAATCTTCAAGGCCTATCAAAACTCCCATTCCAATCTTGTGAACTCCGGCTTGTCCCATGCGGTCGTAGCCGTTGAGTCGCCATTCAAAGATTGATTTCATACCACGTGGATGGTATTTGGCATACCCCTCTTTGTGGTAGGTCTCTTGGAAGCAGACAACACCGTTCAAGCCTGAGTGGGTGAGACGTTCATATTGTTCTGCCTTCATGGGTTGTACTTCGATTGTCAAGTTGTGGAAGTAAGGACGGCACACTTTCAATACGTTCTCAAAGTATTCAGTGCCGCAAAGTGATGGGAATTCACCACTTACGATGAGTAAGTTTTGGAACGGGCCAAGTTTTTTAATTGCCTTACATTCTTCTTCAACTTGCTCCATTGTCAAGATTGTGCGTTTCAGCGGATTATCGTGGTTAAATCCGCAATATACACACTTGTTGGTACAAGCATTTGATACATACATCGGTATGTACATTGAAATGGTCTTTCCAAAACGCTCTTGAGTGAAGTAACGGCTCAATTGTGCCATTTCTTCAAGGTGGGAAGCCGCTGCCGGTGAAATGAGGACCATAAAGTCTTCATCATTAAGCTGCTTATTGTTGCGACGTGCTTTGGCGAGAACGCGCACAACGTCTGCGTCGGTCGTTGCGTTTATCTGAGCGATTGTTTCATCCCAGTCCCATTGTTTAATGACATCGGCAAATCCGTGTCCGAAAAATGGTTCTTGTTTTATTGTTGGTTGCATTTGTCTTCGATATTTTGAGAGATGCGCATTGCGCAGAAGTTAGGACCACACATTGTGCAGAAACGGTCATCGGCATCGGGCGCATTGCGACGTGATGCAATGTAATATTCTTTTGCACGTGCGGGATCTAGTGATAGATTAAACTGGTCTTTCCAGCGGAATTCATAACGAGCTTTTGATAGCGCATTGTCACGCACCTGTGCTCCGGGATATCCTTTGGCCAAGTCTGCGGCATGTGCAGCTATTTTGTAAGCAATTACGCCTTCACGCACGTCATCAAGGTCGGGAAGTGATAAGTGTTCCTTGGGCGTTACATAGCATATCATTGCCGTGCCGAGTGCGCCTATTGTAGCTGCACCGATTGCTGAAGTTATGTGGTCATAAGCAGGAGCAATGTCGGTGGTCAACGGGCCGAGGGTATAAAATGGCGCTTCGTGGCACACTGTGGCTTGGCGAGTCATGTTTTCTGCAATCTTGTTCATTGGAACGTGGCCGGGACCTTCGATGAGCACTTGTACATCGTGTTCCCACGCTTTGGTCGTGAGTTCGCCAAGTATGTCCAATTCAAGGAATTGCGCACGGTCGTTAGCATCGTGGGTTGAACCGGGACGCATACCGTCGCCGAGCGATACTGCAACGTCATATTTGTTCAAAATCTCGCAAATCTCGTCAAAATGAGTGTACAAGAATGATTCTTGGTCATGAAGTACACACCATTGTGTCATGATTGAGCCTCCGCGAGACACACAGCCGGTCAATCGTTTACCCACGAGCTTGGCGTGCTCTTTGAGTACACCTGCGTGGATGGTGAAGTAGTCAACACCTTGTTCGCATTGCTCGATGAGCGTGTCACGATAAATTTCCCATGTGAGCTTGTTGACATCGCCATTCACCTTTTCAAGAGCTTGATAGATGGGAACAGTACCAACAGGAACCGGACAATTACGGATAATCCACTCGCGTGTCTCGTGGATATTGTCACCGGTTGAGAGGTCCATGAGGGTATCTCCACCCCAATAACAGCTCCACACTGCCTTGGCTACTTCTTCTTCAATACCTGATGAAAGTGCTGAGTTACCGATATTTGTGTTGAGTTTCACTGAGAATGCTTTGCCTATAATCATTGGCTCGGCTTCAGGGTGATTGATGTTTGCCGCAATTATAGCTCGACCTGCTGCAACTTCTTGGCGCACAAATTCAGGCGTTACGTGTGATTCAATGCCCAGTTCTGCGTTGTTGAGGTTCTCGCGGATAGCAACGTATTCCATTTCGGGAGTGATTTTCCCTTGGCGAGCGTAGTGCATTTGGGTTACGCGATGTCCGTCTTTAGCTCGGCGAGGAGCGTTTACAACCGGGAAGCGTATTGCATCGAGGTCGTGATTGGCCATGCGTTCGCGGCCATATTTGCTAGTCATGCCGTCGAGCAAGACAGTGTCGTCTCGCTCCACAACCCATTGTTGGCGCACACGTGGAATACCCTTGTTGATATCTATTTTGACATTGGGGTCAGTGAATACACCGCTCGTGTCATAAACAACGACAGGTGGATTGGGATATTCAACGCGTTTCCCGTTTTCAATCTTGACGGTTGGATATTGGTTGATGCGACGCATTGCCACTTTGATGGGGTAGAGAGTACCGTCAACATAGATTTTCTCGGAATTGGGATATGATGTTACGTCGATATTTTCAATTTTCATGTTATTGGCGTAATTTTTTTAGTGGGTGAATTAGTTGAGGAAAGATGTGAGTGGAGAAGATGCTTCAGCATGGTGAGAGACTTCACCTAGGCCGGCGAGGTAGGCTTGACGACCGGCAATTGTGGCCATGCGGAATGCATCAGCCATTACTACCGGGTCATCGGCAATTGCAATAGCGGTATTTACAAGAACGGCATCAGCACCCATTTCCATTGCTGCTGCTGCGTGGCTCGGTGCGCCAAGTCCGGCATCAACAACCACGGGAACTTGTGATTGCTCAATAATGATTTCCAAGAAGTCACGTGTGCGAAGGCCCTTATTGGTGCCGATGGGGGCGCCCAAGGGCATTACTGCTGCTGCTCCCACTTCTTCAAGACGTTTGCACAATACGGGGTCAGCTTGAATGTATGGAAGAACAATAAAGCCATCTTTAGCCAATTGTGCAGTTGCTTCGAGTGTCTCGATTGGGTCGGGAAGAAGATATTTTGGGTCGGGATGAATTTCCAGTTTGATGAAATTAGTGCCGAAAATTTCGCGGCTCATTTGCGCTGCAAGTACAGCTTCTTTGGCATTACGCACGCCCGATGTGTTGGGGAGGAATTGCACGTGTTCGCGGTTGATGTGGGTTAACATGTCGTCAGTAGCTTCATTCATCATGTTTACGCGCTTCATTGCCACGGTAATCATTTGAGATTGTGAAGCCACAATTGATTTAAGCATCAAGTCGGGAGATGAAAATTTACCGGTTCCTACAAATAGTCGTGAAGTAAATTCACGGTCACCGATTTTTAAAATGTCACTCATGATTTTGGTATATATTTAGTTTCGAAATAAATTTACGAGTTTCTGTTTCGGGAGAATTTGCGTGGGCGATAGCGCCACTGATTGCTATTCCGGAAATTCCGGTAGCCATTAATTCTTCAATGTCTTCAAGCGTTATGCCACCGATTGCAACTACCGGAAATGTTATGCCATTCTCTTTCATTGCCTTGATTATAGCGGCATATCCTTCTAGCCCAAGGACAGGCGCAAGACGTTTCTTGGTTGTGGTGAAGCGGAATGGCCCAACACCAAGATAGTTGATGGGCGCTGATGCCAAGTTGAGAATATCCTCAATGCTATTGGCGGTAGAGCCTATTATTGCTTTTGGGCCTAGAATCTTACGAGCTTCATCGGCAGGCATATCTTCTTTGCCGAGATGTACACCGTCAACGCCCAGTTTCAAAGCCAGTTCCACACGGTCATCAAGCAATAGCGTTGTGGATGTGTCGTGACAACGGGTTATGACAGCCTTTACAACAGTTGTAACCGCGTCATCATCAGCATCTTTCATTCTTATTTGTATCCAACGACAACCGCCATCGATAGCTTGAAATGTTTGTTCGATGATTTCTTGAGGGGTATTCCCGTCGGTTATGAATTGTAACATTTTCTTTTAGAGATGATTAAGTCGATATTTTCAATGAATTGCTCGGTGGGTAGTTGCCAATTCATGCTTCCCAATAATGCCGCACCGGCAAAGCCAATGTTTTGTAATTGCTCGAATTTATCGGGAGTTACGCCCCCAAGTGCAACTACATTCTTGCCAATTTGGATTGTATCGAGGTCAAAAGCGCTCTTGTAGCCCGTCTTTGATATTGAATCATAGATGGGGGAGAGTGTCACGTAGAGGAGGTCAGCGCAATCGTTGGCCTCTGCAATGGAGTGGCAACTGCGGGTGACTGTCAGCGCGTTATATGGCACGCGGGGATGCTTGGCATTTAGTTGGACTCCACCCAGATTGAACTCATCAAGGAGTATGAAATGACCGTGCAACCTTAGCTTTCGCCATAAACGTTGAGGTATAGCTTCGATTAAGTTGCGCACATCGCGATAACTCCACGTCGGTTTGCGCAGATGAATCCAATCAAATCCGTGGTCAAGTGCTGCGGTGATTTTTACAGCTTCATCAGCCACTTCATCGGGATGAGTTATGCCACAGAGCAAAAAATGATTATCCACCGTATGCAGCTTTGATGATTAATACTTTATCGCCGTTATTGAGGACGTGAGCGTCCCAATTGGGGCGTTTTACAAGATTGCCGTTGACAGCTACCGCAACTCCGGCACCGTCGGCAAATTCCTCTTGAGTAGAAATCATGGTGGCTACGGTTGAGCCGTCAGCCAGTTCTACAAGCTGATTGTTTATCTCTATTTTCATTTGAATATATGGTTAATAGGGCCATGTCCGTGGCCTAGTTGGTAATCTTTTCCATGTAAAATGGCGCAGTGTAGCCATTGACAAGCGTTGGTTACTGCTTCATCAATATTTTGTCCCATAGCGAGATATGATGCTATTGCACTGGAGAGTGAGCATCCTGTACCGTGGGTGTTAGGTGTATTGATATAATGGTTGGTAATTGGTTTAATGCCTGATTCAGTGGCTAGTATGTCGGTTAATGTATCAGTATTGGTCATGTGTCCCCCCTTGATTAGTACGGCTTTAGGAGAATATGATTCAAGAAAATCCTTGGCGGTGCTAATCATGTCATCAACCGAGCTGATTTTATGCTCGGCAATGGTTTCTGCTTCAGGAATGTTTGGGGTAATAACTGTCGCGAGAGGAAACAATCGCGATTTCATGACGCTGAGTGTGCTGTTGTCACTGAGCGCTGTGCCCGAGGTGGCAACCAAAACAGGGTCCACGACTATGTTCTTGAGGTTATATTTCTCTATGGTATCGGCAATAATGTCGGCACTGGTATAGTCCGGAATCATTCCAAGTTTCACGGCATCGGGAGTGACGTCGTCAAGCACGGCTGAGAGTTGCTCTTTCAGTAGGGTAGGCTGACAAGCAATATAAGATTTTACTCCGGTAGTGTTTTGTGCTGTGATAGCGGTAATTGCAGTCATGGCGTAAGTGCCGATAGCCGAACAAGTTTTGATGTCAGCTTGTATTCCTGCACCGCCAATTGAGTCAGAGCCGGCAATAGATAATACCGTAGAATATTTCTTCATTTATCAAATAAATTTTTGACTTAGAGGAATATCTACGGCTCTATAAAAATTATAGGCGACGTGACATACAATAGTAGCTCACAATTCCCTGTATCGGCATTATCCGTATCAGGTTTTGAGGGTATTATCTCAGCCTCGACCGGTGGTCGTAGCACCCCTAAGTGGTATTTGTTCCACAAAGATAGACATTTTTTTGTAATTCTAATGGGATTTTGGGTATATTTGTAGATAGAAATGCAATATTCAGTAAATATGAAGGTTTATTTTGCACCAATACAAGGCTTTACCGATGATGTGTATCGCAAGTCTCATCGCCGGGTATATGGAGATGTTGTTGACGAGTATGTGACTCCATTTGTTAGACGTGAGCATGGCGAGATACGTTCCAAGGATTGGCGCGATGCTGTTTCGGCAATAAATGAGGCTAATACTGCGGTGCAAGTTATTGTGAAAAATGTTGAGGAGTTTCATCTCCTGGTGAAGCCGCTGGTTGATGCCGATTGCAAGAGAATAGATATTAATGCCGGTTGCCCTTATCCAATGCAGACGGCTAAAGGTCGTGGGTGCGGCTTGCCGACGCATATTGAGGAATTTTCATCCATAATGACGGCGATTGGCTCTTATGCCGATATCAAGTTCTCACTGAAAATGCGTTTGGGAATGGTTGACCCAACACAGTGGCGCACACTTTTGCCGATAATCAACGATGCAAATCTCTGTTGCGTTACCGTTCATCCTCGTGTGGCTAAGCAACTCTACAAGGGCGATTTGTATATGGATGAATTTAGCGAAATCTATCAGTCGGTGCACCATCCGCTGGTTTATAACGGCGATTTGGCAACCGTTGACGATGTAAATCGTGTGATGACGCAGTATCCGCTATTGCAAGGCGTGATGATAGGGCGCGGATTATTGTCTCGTCCGTCGCTGGTTAACGAGCTGAAAGATGGTACTTTATGGGACGATAAACAACGATTGCAAGCGGTTTTGAAGCAGCATGACTTGATGCTTGAAGAATATTCCGCTCGTTTGCAAGGTGGTGAACATCAGTTGCTTATGAAAATGAAAACGACATGGGAGTATCTTCAGCCGTTTATCGGGCGCAAGCAATGGAAGGCAATCCACAAGTCAACATCAATGTCAAAGTATCGTGCTGCAGTCCAGGCGATTACTTTGTCGGATAATCTCGAATAATCGTTTCTATATCGTCTTTAAATCGCGTATAGTGCTGAAACTCATCTGCTAAGATTTGTTGCTTGAAATATTCCAATTGTTGTATGTCAATTTTGTCGGTAAATCCGCTGGCATAGCACAATCTGATATTCATGAGTTGGGCGAGATGATATTGGTCTTTGAAAGCGCGTTGAAAGAAGCTGTCTGAGGTATTTGTATTCCCTGTTCTAATTTTGGCCCTCGTATTAATCATATCATCAAGCGTAATGGCAAACTGATAGCGGTAATCAATGGCTTTTCCCATCGTTTCCAGCCAATCGGTACTTCCGTTATCGTGAAGTAGTGATTGAATATATTGGACTCTTGCTTTGTTGTAGAGGATAAATAAGTTCCACATGATATCGTCACCAATTATCGACGTGGCTATATCAAAGTTTTTAAGGGCTTGATTTAAGTAGATGTCAATCAAGTGATTGCTAATGCCTTTGATTAATTTAGACGCTTCAAGTGATGTGATGTCATAATTTTTATTGTCGATTTTGAGTGTATCCAGTATTGCATCTTTGGCCTTCTGCATACACGTCAATCCGGTGTAATTATAATAGAGCGTGCGAGACACGGCATTCTTTAGCATTGTTCCGCGCACGTCAATCAAGTCTATGTACTCGTCTTTACCAAATATTTCAACCGTTTGATAACCACATTGATGACATTGATAGTAAATCACTGCCTTAATCAGATTTACGCTTTCTTTGATTAAGATGCAAGAACCATCGCTTACACGTTCAAAGCTTCTTACTTTGGAGTTCAGTGTCTTGATTATTTTTCGTAATCGCTTATTTATCCTCTGTTTCTTTTGGCTGGAGTCTTTTTTGTGTATGACAAAAGCTAGTAGAACAACAATGTCGATAACATTCTGAATGCTATCAGCAAGTGTCGCCCCTGATTTAGTCTGCTCTTTTTTTAATAGCCCTTCAATGTAGGTCAATATTTCACCGCCGGCATCGTCTTTGTTGTTTTTACTGAATTTACAGATGATAGAGAATATGCTTGTGCGGTAGTTCTCATTTTCCATGACATTTCCATCCATTTTGCTCATGGCATTAACCGAGTCAATGGAAATGTAGGTTTGAATGCTGACTATTAGCGCAAAAACAGCAATAGATGCAGAAAAGCAGGTAACCAGATATAACATCAAGTCATGTGGCTTAGCCAAGTTGAACCATTGTGAAATGCCGATGCTGATTAAAATGGCTAATATGCAGAATATCGCTATTTTTAATGGGTTATTTAAGCGATTCATGGGTAATGATTTTTGGTGAATATTGATGCTTATTTTTTGTCAAAATTGCGCTTAACCCATGGTAGACACGTGTATAGCGCTGAGTGCCAATATTCCCATGTGTGGCCACCGTCACGCACTCTAAATTCTACAGGTATCTGAGCATTGTGCATTGCTTGAACAAATTCAATGTTACGGTCAAGCAGAAAGTCATCGTCGCCACAATCTACCCACCATGCAACACTGCGTAGTGCCTCTTTGGTTGCATCATCAGCGTTTTGGACATACTTGATGCAACTGCGGTCCATTACCGATTTAGTCAACAGACTGAGCATATCTGTGCCCTCTGAGTTCTTGGAAACGGGGCTGACTTGAGGAATATCCATCAATGCGCTCATAGCATAGGCGCAGTTGAATAATTCAGGATGATGTTGTGCATAAGAAGTGCAACCGCCGCCACCCATTGACAGTCCGGCAATGGCACGATATTTTTTCTCACCGATAACGCGATATTTCTTTTCAACAGTCGGCATAAATTCGTTGAAGAAAAAGTCATCATAGTTCCAACCGGGCATGTTGAAATATCCGTTCCAATCTTCGTTGATGCGACCACCCGCGTTGGGTGTAACGATAATCATCTCATCGGTTTCACCTGATGCAACAAGTTGGTCCATAACGTCTTTAATATGCCCGCGAAAGCTCCAACTCAAATGATTGTCGCTCATTCCGTGGAGGAGATAAAGAATAGGGTATTTCTGATTGGGATTAGCGTCAAATGACTTGGGGATGAAGACGTTGTAATGACGCCATGCTTTCAGCGTATTAGAGTAAACACTGTCAGTCTCTATGCGACTTTGAGCCCACATTGCAGGGGCTTGCGCATTCACTGAAATTGCACAGAATAGTGATAGAATCAGCAATATATTTTTCATAATCAAGTTTTTAGATGGTATTTATCTGCAACAAAGGTAATAAAATATATTGAACTGAAAAAATAAAGGAGCAACGCCTGAGTGAGAGGTCGTTACTCCTTTATGCTTATGATTATTACTTGAATGTCTTATGAATTGGCTATGATAGCAGCAACGTTATTGATTTCAAGGAATGTTGAGCCTGTACCGTTGAGTGCGCCCAAGTAAGCGATGCGGTCATCGTTTTCAAGAAGATTTGTTTCAACAAAGTGCTTGAGCGATTCAGTGGGGTAGTGGTGGCCTGTGCGGTAATCCTTGTTGTAGTAAGCTTTGATACCGTAGCTCAAGCTCAACCAACGAGTGACGTTGAGTTTGTGGCAGATAGCAAAGCAAGGGATTGTAGCGCGGAATGAAGAGATGTAGCGCGCTGTACGACCATGGAATGAGTCGGTGAGAATTGCCTTTGTGCCAATCTTGTGAGCTGAAACTACAGCTTGACGAGCAAGGAATGATGTAACGTGTTCGTCGGCCAATGGTGGAACTTCAACGTTGTTGGCGTTGAGTGATTTTTCCATTTCAATGGCAACGCGGGCCATAGTAGCTACAGCTTCAACCGGGTAACGGCCGTTAGCGGTTTCACCACTAAGCATGATAGCGTCGGCACGTTGGTAAACAGCGTTGGCGATATCACTAACCTCGGCGCGTGTGGGACGAGGGTTGTTAATCATTGAGTGCAACATTTGAGTTGCAACGATAACGGGTTTATGAGCTTCGATACATTTCTTAATCATCATGTTTTGGATGCAAGGAATGCGTTCTGCGGGGATTTCGATACCGAGGTCACCACGAGCAACCATGATACCGTAAGAAGCTTCTAGGATTTCGTCGAAGTTGTCGACACCTTTTTGGTTTTCAATTTTAGAGATAATCTTGATATCACTGTCGAGGGTATCAAGAAGGGCTTGAACTTCAGCTACATCTTGAGCTGAGCGCACAAATGAGTGTGCAATAAAGTCTACACCAAGTTCAACAGCGATAGAGATGTTTGTGCGGTCGCGTTCTGAGATTGCGGGCAAGTTGATTGAAGCACCGGGGATGTTCACGGTCTTGCGAGAACCAAGTTTGCCGTCGTTCAGTACAGTTGTGCTGATAACACCGTCGTTTACTTCATCGATAACAAAATCGAGTTCGCCATCGTCAATCAAGAAGTGGTCACCGGGGTTCACATCTTTGGCGATGTCAGCGTAGTTGAGGGTGATGAGTTGTGCAGAAGTGGGTGTTGATGCGTCGCCCGAGAAGTCAACCTTCATGCCTGTGGTGAAGAAAATGGGCTTGTCATCAATATTGGTAGTGGTGCGGATTTCCGGACCTTTTGTATCGATGAGGATAGCAATGCGGTCAGAAACAGCGCGCACGTTGTCTACAATCATTTTTATGCCATCATAGTTGAGATGGGCTGAATTTAGGCGAACAACGTTCATGCCGTTGTCAAATAGTTGCTGAATAAATTCCTTACTACAGCGTTGGTCTGATATCGTTGCTACGATTTTAGTAAATTTGTTCATAAACCTAAAAATATTGAAAACCTAAGTTGTATTAAATACTTGAATATGAGACGGTAAAATTTTTAATTTTGCCGTTGAAGAGAGTTGTTTTGTTTGTGATTATGTCTTGAATAGAGGACAGTTAGACAGAATCTTTTGATTGAGGAGTTGAGCGATTAATTTTGTTTTGTAGCAAATCAAAAAATAATATTTTCGTATAGAATCTTGAATTGATACTTGAGTTTTTTAATTTTGTTTAGCGAGGATGAGAGCTGATGATGGTTCTACATCAAGTGTGCCACCGCGAGAAGTTCCCAGACCGTTAGCGTTGATGTTTCCATCGCGAGCAATTACTGTCCAGTTCCCCTTTGGAACTTTCACTGAAGTACATTGAGTGGAGCCATTGAAGATGAGTTTTATCTCTTTCCATTCATCACCGTTTGCATTGTTGATGATTGAATAAGAGATGAGGTTAGGCTCGCTAACTTTGTCAAAGACTATGTTGCGAGCTATATCTTTAGCGCTGGTCATACGGAAAGCCGGATGGGCTTTGCGTAGCGAAATGAGCTCTTTGTAGTAGTTGAATTGGTCAGCATTGGAGTGCTTTAATTCCCAATTGATAGCGTTGATGCTGTCGGGCGATTTGAAGGTGTTGTGGACGCCTTGTTTATCGCGGAATACTTCTTCACCGGCAAACATGAATGGAGTGCCTTGAGAGGTGAATACGATTGTTTGGGCTAGTCGAGCCACACGTTGACGTTGTTCAACAGTTGAACCTTCCATTGAGCAAGCAAGCTTGTCGGTCAAGCACAAGTCATCGTGACATGAAACGTAGTTGATGATTTGTGTAGGTTCTGAGGCGTATGCAAATTTTGAGTTATTGCCTTTGCTATAGTTTACTTGAGGATGGGCTGTAGAGGCTACGATGCCTATCTTTACCGTCTCTTCATTACCGGGCTTGCCTGATGCGAATCCGCGGTCGGCAGCGTTGCTGTAATGGCCCTTTACTGCGTCCCTAATGTCGTCGCTGAACACTGCTATGCCGTTCATCTTGGACACGTTTTCTTTGAGCGCGCGACGTTCAACGGGCAGTGGAGAGTCACCGGCTGTCCACCCTTCGCCGTAAATGAAGATGTTGGGATTTATCTTTTTCAATTCAGCTGAAACCTTGTTCATTGTCTCTATATCGTGGATGGCCATGAGGTCAAAGCGGAATCCGTCGATGTGGTATTCGCTTGCCCAATATTTCACTGAATTGACTATGAAGTTGCGCATTTGCTCGCGCTCTGAAGCTGTCTCGTTGCCACAGCCTGAAGCATCACTATAGGTGCCGTCGGCACGGTGGCGGTAATAGTAACCGGGCGCGGTGAGGGAGAAGTTTGAATTATCATTGTTGGCGGTGTGGTTGTACACGACGTCCATGACAACACCAAGTCCGGCATTGTGCATCGCTTGAATCATTTCTTTCATCTCAAAGATGCGACAATAGGGGTCGGCAGGATTTGTTGAGTATGAACCTTCGGGAGTGTTGTAGTTCCACGGGTCATAACCCCAATTGTATTGGTTGGATGGCAGATTAGCTTCGTCAACGCTGTTGTAGTCGTAGGACGGCAATATGTGCACATGAGTTACGCCTAGTTCTTTCAAGTGGGCGATACCGGTCTTTTCACCGGTAGCATTGTGGGTATCTTGCTCGGTGAGCGCAAGAAATTTGCCTTTATTTACTATGCCGCTGGAGGGATGCATGGAGAAATCGCGGTGGTGCATCTCATAGATGACGGCATCGTTAATTGCTTTTATTGCGGGACCGTGGTCGTTTTCCCAACCTTGTGGATTGGTCTTGGCAAAGTCGATGATTGCTGCACGGTAACCGTTAGCGCCAACTGCTTTGGCCCACACGCCGGGTGTCTCGTCAAGCCATCGGTCGTTTATCTTTATTTGGAAAGTATAGTATTTGCCATAAAGCTTTTGAGGAACATCGGCACGCCATGTGCCGTTGTCACTTTTGCTCATGACAAGGCTGTCAACAGCGGGAGTGTTGAGCCCGGATGTGTATATCTTGACTTTGGCTTCTTGGGCTTGTGGTGACCACAGGGTGAAGTGAGTGCCTGCATCGTTGACGCATAGCTCCAGGTCTTCGCCGTTATATGTGGGTAAGCTCTCGTAGATTTTATCCATATCGTTTTGTGCAGATACAATATTTCCACAAAAAAGTGTCGCTAGGACAATAGCTTTTGGAAAAATATTGCGAATTATGGCGTTCATCTTGAAATTATTCTATTCGAGGGCTTGTTGTAATTGTAAATTTAAAATGAAAAAAGGAAATGCTTTATAAGCTAATTGTCAACGCACAACGACTTGCTGAGTGTGTCGGTCACATTTTACGATGTAGTATCCCGCACGAAGCTCAACATAGGTAGTTGCTGACGGTTCGGCAGTCAATGACTTAACAACTTGGCCTGTTAGCGCATATATGGTAACTTGCACCGGTTCGTCTCCGGGAACATAAATTTCAATGTGGCTCGGAGTCGCTTTGATTACAGTCTTATTAGCTGTGATTTCTTGGGCAGTAGTGGTGCCTGCGGCCATAGCATAGTTATAGCCTCCCGAGAGCATTGCCATCGAAATTGCAGATGATAATATGAGCTTCTTGGTTATATTCATAAGTGCATACTACTGAAAAATCAATCACAAAAATAATAAATTCATTCGAAAACTGCAAATTGATGTGTAAAAGTGCATCGAATTTAACGTTTTAATTGAGCGCTATGCGCTGGTTTATAGCGTGTAAAACGATGATTTTGACATTTGTCTAATACTTTCTGTTAATAATTCTAAATTTGTAAAATCATTCGATTTTTATAGCTACCTTTGACCGTCAGAAAAACTAGTTAACCTTACTGTTAACCTTAATTATTTAACAACAAATTTTTTTACAGATGATACTTAGTGTATCGGTATAACCATGGACAAGAACATTTCCCTCAACAAGAACCATTTGGTGACTTGGCTAAATAAGTCACCGAAGGAATTTACCAAGGATGACATCATCAGCTATATCGTTGAAAATGGTATAGAGATGGTTAATTTTATGTACCCTGCCGCCGACGGTCGTTTAAAGACCCTCAATTTTGTTATCAACAATTTGGCTTATCTTGAAACAATATTAACCCTGGGTGAACGAGTTGATGGCTCCAGCCTATTCCCATTCATTGAAGCAGGTAGTAGTGACCTTTATGTGTTGCCACGTTATCGCACAGCATTCCTTGACCCATTTGCTGAAATTCCTACAGTTACAATGCTTTGCTCATTCTTTGACAAAGATGGTAATCCGTTGGAGAGCTCGCCTGAACATACTCTTCACAAAGCTTGTGTGGAATTTAACCGCGTTACCGGAATGGAATTCCAAGCTATGGGCGAACTCGAATTTTATGTGATTTCCAAGAACGAGTACACATTCCCTGCAACTGACCAACGTGGATATCATGAATCAGCTCCGTTTGCTAAGTTTAATGACTTCCGTGTGAAGGCTATGCAGTACATTGCTCAAGCTGGCGGTATGATTAAGTATGGTCACTCTGAGGTGGGCAATTTTACTGTAAATGCTACTATTTATGAGCAAAATGAAATAGAATTTTTGCCGGTATATGCCGAGGACGCTGCTGACCAACTCATGCTTGCTAAGTGGATTATCCGTAATTTAGGCCACCAAATGGGTCTCAATATTACTTTTGCTCCAAAGATTACAACCGGAAAAGCCGGCTCAGGCTTGCACATTCACATGCGCATAGTTAAGGACGGTCACAACATGATGGTTGATGAAAATATGCAATTGAGCGACGTCGCTCGCAAGGCTATCGCCGGTATGATGAAACTTGCTCCAGCAATTACCGCATTTGGTAACACTAATCCTTCGTCATATTTCCGCTTGGTACCTCACCAAGAGGCTCCTACCAATGTTTGTTGGGGTGACCGCAACCGTTCGGTATTGGTGCGCGTTCCACTAGGATGGACCTCTAAGCGTGATATGTCGGCTGAAATCAATCCGGGTAGCTCGGCTGTTGAAGTTGATGCTTCACAGAAACAAACCGTAGAAATCCGTTCGGCTGATGGTTCTGCTGATATTTACCAACTCATAGCCGGTCTTGCTGTCGCTTGTCGTTATGGCTTTGAACTTGAGGATGCATTGGATATCGCTAAGCGCACATACGTCAGCGTCAATATTCACAAGGCTGAAAATGCTGATAAATTGGCTCAACTTGAGCAATTGCCTGTTAATTGCTCTGAGTCAGCCGACTGCTTGAATAAAGTGCGTGATGTGTTTGAAAGACACAATGTTTTCAGCCCACGCATGATAGATGGTATTATTTCTAAGCTTAAAGGTTATGACCCTCAAGAAATGGAAAAGGCTAAACGTGACCCTGAAGAAATGAAACAGCTGGTAGCACGCTACTTCCATTGCGGATAATAAAGATTGAAAATAAAACGTGAATATGACTCCATGGGTTTCAATTAGTGTAATCCATGGAGTTTTTCTTGCGTATATGTCCTTTGATTTTGTTGTTGATGCAGAAATTTGTAAATTTGCAGTGATTATGTGTAGTTATCACGATAACTTGCGTAGTCGTGAATAGTCGTTCAACATTATTCTCTCACAACCATTTAAATAGTTCTAATAGAAATATGCCTGTAAAAGTTCCAAATAAATTGCCGGCTGTCGAAAGCCTCAGAAATGAGAATATCTTCGTGATAGAGGAGCCTCGTGCATCTAGTCAGGATATACGTCCCTTACGCATTGCGGTGCTAAACCTCATGCCATTGAAGATAATGACTGAGACTGACTTGCTAAGGCTTATTTCCAACACGCCTTTGCAGGTAGAGCTTGACTTGATTGATACAGAGAGTCATGCATCAAAGAACACTCCGCGTGAACACATTGAGGCGTTTTATAAGACGTTTAAAGAGATACGCAACCGCTACTATGATGGATTTATCATTACCGGTGCGCCTGTGGAGAAGGTTGAATTTGAGGATGTTGATTATTGGAAAGAACTCACTGAAATATTTGATTGGGCCAAGACTCATGTAACGTCAACACTTTATATCTGTTGGGCCGCTTTTGCCGGTGTATATCACAACTATGGCATAAATAAGTACATCATTGATGATAAGATTTCGGGCGTGTTTAAACACCACATTTTGGACCTTAAAAATCCTATATTCCGAGGCTTTGATGATGAATTTTATGTGCCCCACAGCCGTTACAGTGTGTGGAAACGTGAAGAGATAGAGCGTGTGCCCGAGTTGAAGATTATAGCAGATAGCGAAGATGCCGGAATTTATATGATTATGGCTCGCGGTGGCCGTGAATTTTACATTACAGGCCATTCGGAGTATTCGCCCATGACACTGGACTTTGAGTATCATCGAGACTTAGATAAGGGTATGAATCCCGGTATACCCAAAAACTATTACACTGATGATGACCCGACCAAGAAGCCCATTGTGCGTTGGCGCGGTCACGCCCATCTATTGTTCTCCAATTGGTTGAATTACTTTGTCTATCAAGCCACTCCCTACGATTTAAATCGCATTCAGTATCTATGAGAATTATAGAACTACTAGCTCCGGCGCGAGATGCCGAGACCGCTATTGAAGCCATTAAGCATGGTGCTGATGCAGTCTATATAGGCGCCGACAGTCATGGCGCACGTGCTGCCGCTTGCAACTCTGTTGCTGATATTAAGCGCGTTGTTGATTATGCTCACGTGTTTAATGCGCGTGTCTATGTGACGGTCAATACAATCATTTATGATAACGAATTAAGTGCTGTCAGCAATCTCATTCAAGACCTCTATCGTGTAGGTGTGGATGCGCTGATAGTTCAAGATATGTCTATACTGCGCATGACGGGATTACCGCCAATTGCGCTCCATTCAAGCACTCAATGTGACACTCGTGATGTCGCTAAGGCTAAATTCTTGCAGGATGTGGGATTTTCTCAGATAGTCCTTGCTCGCGAGTTGTCGCTGGATGAAATCCGCGAGATTCATCAAGCTGTGAATGTGCCTCTTGAGGCGTTTGTCCATGGCGCATTGTGTGTTAGCTACAGTGGCGATTGCCAAGCTAGTTTTGTGGCTACGGGGCGTAGCGCCAATCGTGGCGAGTGTGCCCAAATGTGCCGTTTGCCTTACGATTTATATGATGGCAACGGCGCAAAATTAATGAGCGCCAAGCATTTGCTGTCACTTCGTGATATGAACCGCATTGCTTATGTCGGTGAAATGATTGAAGCAGGTGTGTCGTCATTCAAGATTGAAGGCCGATTGAAGGATGCTGCGTATGTGAAGAATACTGTGGCGGCCTACAGCAAGGCTTTGGATGAATTTATTGCAGCCAACAGCGATAAATATCGCCGTCAATCGGTAGGCCGATGCGAGACGTCGTTCACTCCCGATTTGAGCAAAAGCTTTAACCGCGGATATGTCAATTATTTTCTCAAGCCCGACTCTGTAAAGCCCGGAATGGCATCAATTGATACTCCCAAGTCAGTGGGACAGCCCGTGGCAACAGTCGTTGCAACGGACCGTCGTGGCGCAATTGTAGTCAAAGCGTCGGCTCAGCTCTGCAATGGCGATGGTTTGGGCTATTTTGATGCTTCACAACGATTCTGCGGATTCCGCCTCAATAGGGTAGAGGGTAACAAGATTTATCCCGCTACTGCTGTGAAAATACCCGTTGGAACGCAGATATTTCGCAATAGCGACAAGGCTTGGAATGACAAAATGGCTGAAGATACTTCACGTCGAGTAATTGACCTCACCGTTAACCTCTATCTTCATGGCAACCGACTCAAAGCCATAGTTTATGACACTCGTGGTAATAATATTACCGTGATGAGCGAAGCTTTGGATATTCAACCTGCTAAAACTCCACAGCAAGATGCGCGTAAACGCGTGCTATCCAAGCTCGGTGACACACCTTACTGTCTTGCCACGCTCAACGATGCCGTTGGCGATTACTTTATCCCTGCATCAGTGCTGACATCATTTCGCAGGCTCTTGGTTGACCGCATAGACAGCGCTCAACGTGCGGTTTACAAGTGGGACTATCGACGTCCTGAGGATAGCAATGCTGTGCTACCTCAAAAAGACGGCGTGATTACATACCACGACAATGTTTCCAATCGATTATCCCGCCGATTCTATGAGTCACACGGTGCCACATCCATTCAACCTGCCATCGAAAAGATGACACTCAAGAAAAACAGCGAATACACCGTGATGACCACTCGCTATTGTTTACGACGCGAGATGGGCAAGTGCTTGAAACTTAACGGTGGAGGTGACTGGAAAGCTCCGCTCTTTATAAAGACCGGCAACCACACCATGCGTCTCGACTTTGACTGCAAGGCTTGTCGCATGAAAGTAATTTATTTTGCACAGAATAAATAATTTACTTACTTTTGCATAGCCTAAACCGCTTGAGATTTTCTCATTTTGACCAAATTCATGATAGTAATTAATAAACAATATAAACAACCCAATTAAACATGAAAAAAGAACGCATTTTAGTAACTGGTGGTACCGGTTATATCGGTTCTCACACAGTCGTAGAGCTACAACGTGCAGGTTATCCGGTAGTTATCATTGATAACTTGTCAAATAGTAACCGTGAAGTCCTTGATGGTATCGAACGCATTACAGGCGAGCGCCCTCCATTTGTTGAAGGCGATTGCACTGATATCAACACTTTGCGCGCTCTCTTTGACCAATATACTGACATCGCCGGTATTATCAACTTCGCTGCTAGTAAAGCTGTGGGCGAATCTATGCAAAAGCCTATCCTTTATTACCGCAACAACCTCAACACTTTGATGAACCTCCTCGACCTCATGGGCGAAAGAAACGTCAAAGGTATTGTGTTCTCTTCTTCATGTACCGTTTATGGCGAACCTGATGAAAACCCCGTAACTGAAGCTGCTCCAATCAAGAAAGCTACTTCTCCTTACGGTAACACCAAGCAAATCTCTGAAGAAATTATCACCGACGTTATCAATGCCGGCGCTAACTTCAAGAGCATCATCTTGCGCTACTTCAACCCGGTTGGCGCACATCCATCTGCCGAAATCGGTGAACTTCCCAATGGTGTGCCCCAAAACCTCATCCCTTACCTCACTCAAACAGCTATCGGCATTCGCAAAGAATTGAGCGTATTTGGTGACGACTACAACACTCCCGACGGCTCATGTATCCGCGACTTCATTAACGTTGTTGACCTTGCTAAGGCTCACGTTATCGCTATCGAAAGAATGTTGACCGACAAGAGCGACAAAAAGATTGAAATCTTCAACCTTGGTACCGGTGTAGGTCTTTCAGTTAAAGAACTTATCAAAGCATTTGAAACTGCTACCGGCGTGAAAGTTCCTCACAAGATTGTGGGCCGTCGTGCAGGTGATATCGAAAAAGTGTGGGCTGACCCCGCTTATGCTAACAATGTACTCGGTTGGGTAGCAGAAACTCCTATTGAAGACACCATGCGTTCAGCTTGGGCATGGCAATGCCGCCTTCGCGAACGTGGTATCATGTAATACAAAGCAATAGAAAACACATTTTTTGTATAATTATCTATCTCGAAGCGCAGCCATCATCCATGGTTGCGCTACTGTTATATACACTCGGCAAAATCACAAATACGAGTGGATAAAAAGACCGTGGTGTTGCATTAATGACGACAGCCGTGGGTAGTGGTGAGAAAGTTATGGCGGTAATCTTTCTATTATTGAGAAAAATGTGTAACTTTGCAACCACAATTGCATTAACGAATATATTGTTTATTCCATGCCACAGATAAGTAAACGCGGCGAAATAATGCCCGCATCTCCAATACGCAAACTAGTTCCGCTAGCCAACGCTGCTAAGCGTCGTGGAACAAAGGTTTATCATTTAAATATCGGTCAGCCCGACTTACCAACACCTCCCGAAGGCCTCGAAGCATTAAAGCATATTGATAGAAATATCCTAGAGTACAGCCCGTCGGAGGGTCTTTTGTCATTGCGTGAAAGATTAGCCGAATATTATCATAGATTCAATATAAAGGTTGAGGCTGAAGACATCATCGTGACCAGCGGTGGCTCTGAAGCTGTGTTGTTTGCATTCATGGCTTGTTTGGACCCCGGTGACGAAATTATTGTGCCTGAGCCTGCCTATGCCAACTATATGGCTTTTGCCATCTCGGCAGGTGCCAAGATTGTAACCGTGCCTTCAAGTATTGATGATGGTTTTGCACTTCCTCCCATTGAAAAATTTGAGGAATTGATAACCCCGCGCACTCGCGGAATCTTGATTTGTAACCCTAACAACCCAACGGGTTACTTGTACACTCAAAAGGAAATGAATCGCATTCGCGACATCGTCAAGAAGTATGACCTATACTTGTTCTCTGATGAGGTTTATCGCGAATTTACTTATACCGGAGCGCCTTATATCTCAGCGTTCCACCTCGAAGGTATTGAGGACCAAGTTGTGTTGATTGACTCAGTATCAAAGCGTTATAGCGAATGTGGTATCCGCATCGGTGCACTCATCAGCAAGAATAAAGCTGTGCGTGCTGCTGTAATGAAGTTCTGCCAAGCACGTTTGAGCCCGCCATTAATTGGCCAAATCGTTGCTGAGGCATCAATCGGGGCATCACAAGAGTATATGCTGGACATCTACAACGAGTATGTAGAACGCCGTAAGTTCTTGATTGACGGCATTAACCGCATCCCCGGCTGTTACAGCCCTATCCCTATGGGCGCTTTCTACACTGTGGCTAGCTTGCCTATTGATGATTCAGACAAGTTCTGCAAATGGTGTTTGGAAAGCTTTGAATATGAGGGCGGTACCATCTTTATGGCCCCCGCATCAGGTTTCTATACAACCCCCGGTATCGGTAAAAATGAAGTGCGTATAGCTTATGTTCTCAACAAAGAGGATTTGGGCAAAGCGCTCCACATTCTAGCCGAGGCCTTGAAGGCTTATCCCGGTTACACACTGAAATGATGAAATGAACCTCTCTCTCTACATATCAAGGCGCTTAAGCTTTTCCAACGGAACAAAACAGCGAACACCGGTAAATGTTGTAATTGCAGTTATCGGTGTTGCGCTTGCTATTATCGTCATGGAGCTCACTTTGGCGATAGTCTTCGGTTTCAAAACTGAAATAACTCGCAAGGTGATGGGCTTTGATGCCCAAGTTGCTGTTCTACCGGCCTATGACTACAAAGCCGGTGATATTGTGGCCACAATTTCTCTTGATGACACACTCAAGGATGCCATTCACGAGTGTCTGCCACAAGCAAGTGTCGTCTTGACTATGAAACAGCCGGGAGTGCTGAAAACATCCGATAATTTCTCGGCAATAGTATTTAAGGCTAGCGACGACAAAACTTATGACTTTGAATTTGAAAAGGGTAACCTTGTAGAAGGTGAGATAGCCCACGATGACAACACCATCACAGTCTCCACATCGTTAGCTCGACAGCTGAACCTCAGCTTAGGAGACAAAATAGACGCATATTTCTTTGTAAACAATGCCATAAAGGCTCGCCGACCAAGAATTGTGGGCTTCTATGAGTCCAATTTTGGTGACTATGATAACCTCATAGCCTATGCTCCGCTAGGATGGTTGCAGGATGTTGCCGCTGTGGATTCAATTACCGGCACACGCATAGAGCTCCGAGGCCTTAACAACGAAGATATTACCACTGCAGCCGATTTATTGCAAGATCACCTTATTACCAAAGCACAAGAAGGAACATTTACTCAGGTATATCCTGTGGACAATGTGCGTCACACAGGTGCCATGTATTTCAGTTGGCTTGACCTGCTGGACACTAATGTTGTCATGATTTTCATATTGATGGCATGTGTGTCAGGCTTTACCTTGATATCAAGCCTCTTTATCCTTATCCTAGAGCGCATTAAGATGATTGGCTTGCTCCGTTCTCTTGGTATGACCAAGATGGATATGCGACAGATATTCGTCTATTTAGCCATTAGATTGGTCATTATTGGTATGATAGTGGGTAATGTCATAGGACTTGGCATAATTTTTGCTCAATACTACTTTGAGTTTATTCCGCTGAATCCTGACATGTATTACCTCAATTCAGTGCCCGTACTCATCAACAAATGGCACATCGTGGCACTAAATGTCGGCGTAATAGTCATATCATGGGCAGTGCTCATATTGCCATCCCACCTTGCAGCCACCATCAGTCCTGCAAAGACTATGAGATATGAATAACACTCAATAGTTGTACTCAAGTGACACAACTCCTCGTAGTCGCTTCCTCCCACACTGAGCAAAACTTCTTTGCCTCATTAATGTTTAGTTATAACAATAGAAGTTAATAGATAACAGCAATATAAATAAATTTGATTACATTTGTAAGTCAAATTAAAACGTTCAAAATCAATTAATGACAAATAGTAAAGACCTCCAACAATTAATCATCGAAGGAATCCAAGAACGCAAAGGACGCGGGATAACAGTTGTAGATATGAGCCACATTGAAGCGGCTTGCACCTCTCAATTTATTATCGCTCAAGGTTCATCTTCAACTCAGGTTGATGCAATAGCCGACAGCGTGAGAGAATATCTACTGGAAAATGCCGGTATTAAGCCCTATAACTACGACGGATACCAAACTTCTGAATGGATAGTTATAGATTACGGCTCAATCATGGTGCACATTTTCTTGCCTGACGCTCGCGAACGTTACAACCTTGAAGACTTGTGGAACGATGCAACAATCGTCAACATTCCCGACCTTGACTAAGAGCTGTATAAAATAACAAAATAAACCAACACACTTAACTGAAAATTATAGCGCGTATGCCTCCAAAAAATAATAACAACAACCTACGCCCAAATCTCACTCCGGGCAACAATAATAAAGGCAAGAAGCCTATGTTTGGCTTCTCGATGTATTGGATGTATGCCATTGTACTGCTATTCCTCGTGGGTATTTTCTACTTCGATGACAACTCAGTGAGCAAAGAAGTGTCTTACTCTGACTTCGAGCGATATGTGGTGCAAGACCATGGAATCAAAAAAATGGTTGTCCACAACGATAAGAAACAAGTGGAAGGCCTCTTGAATGACTCGTTGGCTTCAGCTATCTTCCATGAGAGCCAATACAAAAAAGGCTCTGGTGCTGAGGCTAAAGTTGTGACAAACATTCCGTCGGCCGATAAAATTGACTCCAAAATTGACGCATGGCGCGATAATGGAGCGTTTAACGGTGAAGTTATCTATGAGAACGGCAACGGCTTAGGCTCAATTATTTGGGGATTTGGCCCGATTGTACTGCTCATCGTCTTCTGGCTCTACATGATGCGTCGCATGAGCGGCGGCGGTAGCGGCAGTGGCGGCGGAATCTTCAGTGTTGGTAAATCAAAAGCTCAATTATTCGATAAAGATAACGCTAATAAGGTGACATTCAAGGATGTTGCCGGTCTCTCTGAAGCGAAAACCGAAATTGAGGAAATCGTTCAATTCCTCAAGAACCCGCAACGTTACACTGACCTTGGTGGTAAAATTCCTAAGGGCGCATTGCTTGTGGGCCCTCCGGGAACCGGTAAAACATTGCTAGCTAAGGCTGTAGCAGGTGAAGCTAACGTGCCATTCTTCTCAATGAGCGGTAGCGACTTCGTTGAAATGTTTGTGGGCGTGGGTGCATCACGTGTTAGAGACTTGTTCCGTCAAGCCAAGGAAAAAGCTCCATGTATCGTGTTTATTGATGAAATTGATGCTGTGGGTCGTGCTCGTGGACGTAACCCGAACATGGGCTCTAACGATGAACGCGAAAATACGTTGAACCAATTGCTCACCGAAATGGACGGTTTCGGCACTAACAGCGGTGTAATCATCCTTGCTGCCACCAACCGTGCCGACATTCTCGATAAAGCGCTATTGCGTGCAGGCCGTTTTGACCGTCAGATATATGTTGAATTGCCTGACCTCAACGACCGTGTGGCTATCTTCAAAGTTCACTTGCGCAACATTAAGATTGACCCCGATTTGGACATCGAGTTACTTGCTCGCCAAACTCCGGGCTTCTCAGGTGCTGAAATTGCCAACGTATGTAATGAGGCAGCCTTGATAGCTGCACGTCATGATAAAACCTCGGTGGGTAAACAAGACTTCATTGCTGCTGTTGACCGTATCATCGGTGGTCTTGAAAAGAAAACCAAGATTACTACCGATGAGGAAAAACGCGCTATTGCCATTCACGAGGCTGGTCACGCCACTGTATCATGGTTCTTGAAATATGCTAACCCACTCATCAAGGTCACAATCGTGCCACGTGGTAAAGCTCTCGGTGCTGCTTGGTATCTCCCCGAAGAACGCCAAATAACACCCGCTCAAGCCATTTTGGACAACATCTGCTCTACATTGGGCGGTCGTGCTGCCGAAGAACTATTCATCGGTACCATTTCCACCGGTGCGGCTAATGACCTCGAAGTAGTCACCAAGCAAGCTTACGCTATGATTGTGTACTACGGTATGAGCGAAAAGATACCTAATATCAGCTACTACGACTCATCAGGTCAAGCTTATGGCTTCTCCAAGCCTTACAGCGAAGACCGTGCACGCATGATTGACCAAGAAGTGTCACGCATCATCGCCGAACAATATGAGCGCGCCAAGGCCATGCTTAAAGAGCACGCTGAAGGCCATGCTGAATTAGCTGAGACTCTCATCACCCGCGAAGTGATATTCACTGAAGATGTAGAACGCATATTCGGTAAACGACAATGGACTTCACGTACCGAAGAAATCCTTGCCGCTCGTTCCAAAGAAGAAGCTGAGGCAGAAGCCAAGCTCGAGCTTGAAAACAAAGCTCAGTTGAACCCTGCGCCAGCCGATTCAACCACTCCCGAGCCTCAAGAAGCTCCACAAGAAGAGCCCGCAGCTGATGAGTCATCCGCTGAAGCTCCAAAAGATGAACCAACTCCTCCTCCATTTAAAGGTAACAACTAAAAACAACGATACACACAATAAATTTTTTAGCTGATGCGAAAAATTTTTGTTGTCATTTTACTCTCAATAGTGGGTCTGTGTGCAAGCGCACAACGGCTCACTATTGACACTGTTCAGACGGTGTGTAGATATGACGACTACATAGCAGTACAGACCGAAGGCATTTCATCGCCCACTCAATATGCTGACTCACTCGTGTTGTTCAGCGCATTTCCCGAGTGGAGCCGCAAATGGCTATCTTCATTGATTAGAGGCAACATAGACCGTACTCATGAGAAAGTTCTCGATTGGGGCTTTGCGGTTACGCCGTCCTACACTCGTGAGGCAGGATTTGGCATTGGTGCCGCTGCAACAGGCTTGTATCGCATCAACCGCCAAGATTCAGTGATGAATCCAAGCGATGTCTTTACCTCGTTCAATGCTTCGCTAAACGGCTTTTTTGTGTTCACATTCAAGGGTAACAACCTATTCCCCGATAACCGCTCGCGCCTCAGCTATAAGTTTGAAGTCTATCGCAAACGTTTGGATTTCTGGGGTATAACATCCGAAGAGACAGCCAAGAATCCCAAATCAAAATATGACCGTCGTCAGATAGATTTGCAAGCCGAATACATCTACAAGGTCAATCGCAATTTCTATGCCGGTGTGCGCTTACGAGCTGATTACACCGATGCGCGCAACCTCAATAATCCTGAGTATTTGCTCGGAGAACGCAAGCAATTTTATGTGACGGGACTGGGCTTATCTTTTGAGTATGACACACGTGACAATCTTGTCACCCCCACAAGAGGCTTGCACATCGCTTACAAGCCTATGATTTATCCCGTTTACCTCGGCAATGCTCCCCACACGTTTGCCAACCATTCAGTCATCACCAACGGCTATTTCAAGATGTGGCGTGGCTCAGTGCTTGGTGTCGACTTGTATGGAAGTTTCAACAGCGTAAAAACGCCGTGGACCATGCGCGAGCAGGTGGCTAGTGATGGTGTCAGAATGCGCGGTTACTACATGGGCTCATACATTGACAATAATCAGATAGCAGCCCAACTTGAATACCGCCAAAATGTGTATCGCCGTATTGGCTTTACCCTCTGGGGCGGTTGTGCCACCATCTTCTCATCTTTTCAAGAGTTTGTCCACAAGGATATACGTCCCGAATGGCTTCCCAACTATGGTATCGGCTTGAGAATCGAATTTAAACACAACGTCAATGCCCGCATTGACTACGGATTTGGTAAACACACCTCCGGTATCCTTTTCGCCATTGGCGAGGCTTTCTAGCGTAAGATTTCCCGTAACAAGTAAAATAAAAAATGCGGAGATAATCAGCGATTAAGCAATTACCTCCGCATTTATATCATGTGTGGCTTAATGCCCACTCTAAGCTTGTTCTTGCGAGCCGAATGTTTCCTTAATGTTCCACACAGCCAGTGAGCCAATGATTAGGAGAATACCCGAAACCATAAGCATAAACACTGTTTGAGGCACACCTGCAGCTGATAGCGGGAAGATTGATAAGATACTTCCGCCAACGAGTGCTGCAACGATTTGCGGTATGCATATTGTGCAGTTAAACAATCCCAAGTAAGTGCCGATGTGATTTCCACTCAATGCATTGGTGAGGATTGTGAAAGGCATTGCAAGCATTGCAGCCCATGCCACGCCCATTAATGCGTAAGACACTGCCAACATATACTGAGAATGGATAAAGTAAACCGAGATGAATCCCAGACCGCCAATTATCAAGCTCAGAGAGTAAGCTAATTTGCGGTTGGTGAATCGGCTCAATACAACAGCCCAAATAACAGCTGCAATGGCTTGGATGGCGAGTAACACACCATTCCAGTTACCGGCAGATTGATATTGCACGGTAGCGGGGTTGAGCACTGTTTCGTAGTGAAGCGAAACATTTTCAAGGTTGTCGACAGTCAATTCCTTGGTTTGTTCCAATTCATATTTGCCGGTATTGTGGTCTTTAGCGGCGATGTGGGCAAGGGTGAGGACACTGCCCGGAG
>CAYTFG010000002.1:0-60910 GCA_964436925.1 uncultured Bacteroides sp.
GTGCACGTCACCTTGCTCTTCTTCCCTATGTAACCGACATGATGAAATAATTTTAAAAGCTAAAGGACCATAATTTATGAAGATTATTCTCAAAGAAGACGTTTCAAACCTTGGATACAAGGATGATGTCGTAGAAGTAAAAAGTGGATATGGCCGTAACTACCTTATCCCCACCGGAAAAGCTGTTATCGCTACTCCTTCAGCTCTTAAAGTACTTGCTGAAAACCAACGTCAACGTGCACACAAGCTTGCTAAGATTAAGGCAGACGCTGAAGCAACTGCAGCAGCACTCCAAGGTGTTAGCTTGACCATCGGTGCTAAGACCAGCTCAACAGGTACTATCTTCGGTTCAGTTAACAACATCCAAATTGCTGAAGCTCTTGAAAAACTCGGTCACAACATCGACCGCAAGGTTATCATCATCAAGGAAGCTGTTAAAGAACTTGGTAAGTACACAGCTACTATCAATCTTCACAAGGAAGTTTCAGTTGAAATTCCTTTCGAAGTTGTTGCTGAATAATTACTGCTTGAATATTACAGGCTAATCTCTTAGGAGATAGCAACATATTCAATATAACCACAGCGCTAATGACTGCAAAGTTGTTAGCGCTGTGTCGTTATAATCCCCTGCCATGAATAATTGCGTGTTATATATTGTTAAATATAAGGGGCTATGATTCAATATATAAAGATATTGGTGTATTTTAGCTATTTGAAAAACTTGTTCATGATAACACGGTCTCAAATTTAGCATGCTTGCAGTGATAACATATAATATTGCTTCTTGGATATATTGGAGCCTGGTGATAATTTCCACGGTTACAACGATATCAATCATAGCTATTATAATTTCGGAGAATCGTAATCCATTGAAATCATTAGCATGGGTTACGGTGTTATTGTTGTTGCCTGTTTTGGGCATAATTCTGTATCTGTTCTTTGGTCGTTCAATCAAAAATACGCGTATGATTTCGCGTCGCAACAGGCGAAAGTTGAAAAAACGTGACCAATTCAGGCAGATTGATATTCAGCGTCAGCAATTGTCAGAAGCAAGTAAACAAGGCGTGACCTTGGCTCGCTCATTGACCGGGGCAATCTATTACACCGGCAATGATGTGAAGATATTCAACAATGGCAAGGATAAATTTGACGCACTGATAGCAGACTTGCGAGCAGCCGAGAACTCAATAAATCTGCAGTATTATATTTTCGAAAACGATAATATAGGTCGTGAAATCCGCGAAATATTGATGCAAAAAGCACGCGCCGGAGTGACGGTGCGAGTAATCTATGACCATATCGGATGTTTGAGAGTGAAGCGTGCATTTTTTAAAGAGATGCGTCGAGCCGGCGTTCAGGTCTATCCGTTTTTCAGAGTGTCATTCCCACCGTTTGCGACCAGAATAAATTGGCGAAATCACCGCAAAATAGTTGTAATTGATGGCAAAATCGGGTATGTCGGTGGAATGAATATCGCCGATAGATACATAGATGGCGGAAAATTTGACGTGTGGCGAGATATTCATGTGCGTCTAACCGGTCCGGCAATTGGAGGCCTGTTATATTCCTTTGCTGTCGATTGGAATTTCATGGGCCAACCGCTCATCAACGAACCAATGCCACCGGCTATTCACTCAACAATAGAGCCAACCATAGGCGTGCAGACAGTGACCAGCGGTCCAACGAGTCAATGGCGTAACATAGCCTTGATATTCCTGAATGCAATAGCAAATGCCAAGGATAGAGTATTCATCCAGACACCTTATTTTTTGCCCACCGAGTCACTGCTGAAGGCGCTCCAGAGCGCAGCATTGTCACGAGTGGATGTGCGCATTATGATACCGCGTAAAGGCGATTCCAATTTATTAAAATATGCGTCATTCTCCTATATCAGCGAATGTTTGCGGGCAGGGATAAAGTTCTATCTTTATGATGCCGGAATGTTGCATAGCAAAGTTGTCATTGTCGATGATGAATTTTCGACGATAGGGTCAACAAATTTTGATTTTCGTAGTTTTGAACATAATTTTGAGAGTAATATACTGATTTATTCACCGGACATTAATAGAGATTTACGTCGTATTTTCTTTGAGGATTTGAAATCGAGTGTCAGAGTAACACCAACGACATGGCGCAAGCGACCATTCCTGAATAAATGCTATGAGTCAGTGTTGCGTTTATTAAGTCCAATACTTTAAAGGTAACCAATTTTTATACATGAAAAAAATCTTACTAGGGGCAGTAGCTGCGATTATGGCAGTGTCAGCTCAGGCAAATGTTGTTATTAATGAAATAATGCAGTCCAATGTAGATTGCTATTTTCTGGACCATGAGTTCCCTGATTCGTGGGTGGAATTATATAACCCGTCATCCAGTTCTGTTTCAGTGAGCCAATGGAAAATAGGCTTAAGCGAAAATGTATCAGAAGCGTGGAACATCGCCGTGTCAGGACTGAAAATCCCGGCAAAAGGCTACTTGTTGATATTTTGTGATAAGGTTGGCAATGGATTGCACACCGATTTCCGCTTAGACTCGGGAAAATCATCAGTGTATCTATTTGACGCATCGGGTAATGAGGTTGACAACATTAGCTTCAAGAAACAACCGGCACCGAATATTGCTTATGGCCGTACAACCGACGGTGGCTCTACTTGGGCATACTTTATATCAGCCACTCCGGGGAAAACAAACGTGGGAACAACGATAAAAAGCAATTCAACCGTTATGCCGGCACCGATTTTCAGTCATGACAGTTTTGTCTCGGTAGCGGGGAAAGATAGCTTTACATTGACAGTCTCAGTGCCATCTTCAGCGCCGTCAGATACAAAACTATGTGTCACTACCGACGGACGCGAACCGACAACCGATGATGTTGTTAACGGAACAGAGTGGAGCAAGCAAATCAGTACAAATACCGTTGTAAGAGCTAAGTTGATATCAACCCAAGCGCTTCCAATACGTTCAACAGTGCGTTCCTATATTTATCATCCCGAGGCAACATCTTTACCTGTGTTTTCAATAGTGGGCGACCCTGATTATTTCTACAGCGATGCTGAAGGAATATTGATGGGTGAATGGGATGACAATGATGCGACAAAGCAAAACCCTAATTGGAACTATGACTGGCGACGCCCTGTGAATGTTGAATATATGAGCGGAGAGAAACACACAGAGGTTATCAATCAGCTCGGTGAAACTCGTATTCAAGGTGGATGGTCACGACGCAATGCTCAAAAATCGCTCGCATTATACGCAAATAAAAGATTCGGCACAAAGCGATTTGAAGGAGTCAAGTGGCGCGATAAACCTAATGTTACTGAAGTAAAATCATTTATTTTGCGTAACGGCGGAAATGGATTTGACGCAGCTCGCATACATGACCAATTGGGCCAAACAATTATAGGCAGAAACTCATCAAATCTCGATTGGCAAGCCTATGAACCTGCAATCTACTACATTAACGGCAAGTACATGGGATTGACCGATGTGCGTGAGCGCAGTAATGAGGACTATGTGTTAGCTAATTATGGCTTGGAAGATATTGACGTTATTGAAAATTGGACCGACTTGAAAGAAGGCACAATCAGCGAATTCAATAAATTTGTGACCTTCTACAATACATCAGGGATAACACTTGAGCAACTCAAAACCCAAATGGATGTTGATAACTTCCTGGATATGTTTGTTATCAAGGCGTTTGGCAATGATACCGATTTCCCCAACAACAATATTGAGTGTTGGCGTCAACAAGTGGAAACCGGTAAATGGCGTTGGATTCTTAAAGATATTGACCGAATAGGTATTCAGTGGATGAGCGGGCAAATTAATGATGACTACTGCACGTTTGTGGAAAATCTCATAAATTCAGCCGGTTCGTCAAAAAAATATTATAACCTCTTTAAGTTGTTCTATAGCACTATTCCCGAAGCTTATGAATTGTTTATTGACCGTATGGCTATCTATATGGGCGATTTCTTGCAGACATCCTATGCTCAGGGTCTTATCGATGAAATGATTGCCGAAATCCAGCCTGAATATTTGCGGCATCTCAATGTGTATTACCCCGATGTTACGTCAACTAACCATTGGAGATATAAAGATACATGGGGCTGGCAAGGATATACCAAATATATGCGCGATACATGGTGGGAGACTCGTAGAACAAACGTGTACAATCATTTGCGCACACGTTACAGCTTGGGCAAACTGATTGCATTAAAAATAGCTCGAGAGGGGGCTTCGGTGTCGTTTAACGATATAAATTTGGCATTGGATGATTTTGACGGGAAATGGTATGCCGGTCGTACTATTAAACTTAAGACTGATGAGTCTCACGGTTTTAAGGTGACTGAGTACAATTCATTCTATCAGAAAACCGAGAATACATATAACACATCGACCTTGCAATACACCCCGTCGTCTTACTTGTCATCAATTGCTATTGAAGTCGTAGAACGAGAAAGCGGTGTGGATGATGTAAATGCCGATAACTCACTGATTACTATTGTTCAGAATGGTAATAGTGTTGACGTTGCATCTGCCGCCGGGCTTGAAAGCGTTGATGTCTATACACTTGATGGCCGTCTTGTTGCGTCAATGTCTCACCTCGGTGGACAAAGCAGCGTGACTGTTGATGATATTTTGTCGGCTAATGTGTATGTGATAAAGGTTGTTACGTCAGCCGGTACAACTCAAGTGCAGAAATTTTTAGCAGAATAGTGCTGTAAAAAGCAGTGCTATAGCTAATATGGTAAAAATAATGCGTTGCGATGATGCTAATTTCAGGTCATCGCGACGTATTTCTTTTATGCCAAAGACGGTTAGCAATAAGCCGATGCAGAAAATAATGTGAGTAATGTGTTGCCATTGAGCGCTTAACGAGCTGTATATGCCGGTAAAGCGGCACACAATTAAGACTACAAGCAAAGTTGCTAACAAGATGGTGTAGGTGACTATTTTTTTAGAGTTTGTTGACATTAGAAACAAAATGATTGAGGTTAGAACATGATGATTTCCGAGCAAAGGTAGTTTTTAGTTGCGAAATGGACAAGTAAAAATGAGCATTTTCATTGTGAGTGAGAGAATAAATCGGTAATTTTGTATAATACAAAAAGCGATATAAAAAGAATGGAGAATCTCCCAAATGACCCAATGATGTTGCTCAGTTTCGTCAACATGAAATTGCGCGACAATTATTCCTCTCTCGATGCTCTTTGCGAAGACTTAAATATAGAGCGCCAAATTCTGGAAGCAAAATTGGCAGAAGCCGGCTTTGAATATGATGCTCAACACAATAAATTTTGGTAATAACTATGGATGCAAACTATCTTGATTTGCTTAATCCGCAGCAACAAGACGCAGTGACTTATCTAGACGGGCCGGAGTTGGTAATAGCCGGAGCCGGTTCGGGAAAGACACGCGTGTTGACATACAAAATCGTGCATTTGCTTGCTCACGGCTATGAACCGTGGCGAGTGATGGCGCTGACTTTTACCAATAAGGCAGCACGAGAAATGCGTGAGCGCATCGAGGCTTTAGTGGGCCCGAAAGTGTCATCGCGGTTGTGGATGGGTACATTCCACTCAATATTTTCTAAGATATTGAGAACAAATGCCGAGAGAATTGGGTTTAAGCGCGATTTTACTATATATGACACATCCGACTCTAAGTCTTTGATAAAGAGTATTATTAAAGAAATGGATTTGGACGATAAAGTGTATAAACCATCGGTGGTGATGTCGGCAATATCAACAGCCAAGAATGCGCTTGTATCCCCAAAAGCTTATGCGGCATCCAAGGACGTCATTGAGGCAGATCGCCGTGCCAAGCGCCCGTTGTTATATCAAATATACGCCACATATCATCATCGTTGCTTCGTGTCGGGAGCAATGGACTTTGATGATTTGCTATACTATACCAACGTTTTGCTCCGTGATAATCCTGACTTGCTTCACCATTATCAGGAGTATTTCAGATATATCTTGGTTGACGAGTATCAAGATACCAACTTTGCGCAACACTTGATTGTGTCACAGTTGTGTGAAGGTTCACGCAATCTATGCGTTGTGGGTGATGATGCCCAAAGTATTTACTCGTTCCGCGGGGCAAACATTCGCAATATTCTCAATTTGCGTAAAGCTTATCCCGACTTGCAAACATTTAAGTTGGAACAAAATTACCGTTCGACTCAAAATATTGTAAATGCTGCTAATTCTTTGATTACAAAGAATATGGAGCAGATAAAGAAAGAAGTATTTTCCAAAAACGATGTGGGCTCACCCATTGAGGTGGTGCAGAGCTATAGCGACTATGAAGAAAGTTTCTTGATTGCCAATAGAATTGCACAAGTGAAGATGCAAACACGCGACAGCTATGACGAATTTGCAATACTTTATCGCACAAATGCTCAGTCGCGTATTCTTGAAGAATCACTGCGCAAGCGAAATATCCCATATCGCATATATGGAGGCTTGTCATTCTATCAGCGCAAGGAAATTAAGGATGCGATTGCTTACTTCCGTTTGGCAATAAATCCTAATGATGATGAGGCACTGCGACGCGTGATTAATTATCCGAGTCGAGGCATTGGCGAGACGACAATCAACAAGGTTAACCGTGCTGCAATTGACCATCGTGTCTCTATGTGGGAGGTGCTGTTGAATCCTGAAAAATATGAGTTGAACGTAAACAAAGGTACTTTAAAAAAGACCGATGGATTTGTTGAACTAATAAGCGAATTTATCGAAAAAAATAACCGAGGCGAGAATGCCGAGGTTATGGCCAAGGAAATCATTGCCAAGACTGCGCTGTTGAGCAGCTTGATGCACGACCGCACTCCCGAAAGCATTTCAAAGCAAGAAAACTTGCAGGAATTGCTCAGTGGCGTGAATAGTTTTGTCACGGGCAAGCAGGAAGAAGAAGGCGATGATGCAGGGATTACATTAACCGACTTCCTCGGAGAAGTTTCGCTCGCTACCGACCAGGATAACAGCGATGACACAAATGAGGAGAAGGTGACATTGATGACTGTTCATGCGGCCAAAGGCTTGGAGTTCTCTAACGTGTTTATCGTGGGTGTTGAGGAGGAACTATTCCCCTCGGCCATGGCTCAAACTATGCAAGAAGTTGAAGAGGAACGACGACTGTTGTATGTCGCTATTACTCGAGCCAAGAATTTCTGCTTGATATCTTATGCGTCATCTCGATTTAGAAACGGACAAACAAAGGCTTGTTCGCCATCGCGATTCTTGCGTGAAATTGATAAAAGATACTTGCGATTGACCACCGGTAGCCAAATAGGAGGAACTCAAGGAATGACCAATCCTGTTGAAAAGTATCGTCAATCCTATCATTCATCATCCTCGCCGCGTCAAAGTTATGGCCGAGAAGATTACACTGAAAAGGTTGTGCCGTCGCGCACCGTCTTTGTGAAGCCATCGTCTTCACCGGTAAATTTCAACAACCAAACCGGTAGTGACAAGTATGCAATCCACACACTCAATGAAGTGAGTGAGGGGATGATAATCGAACACCCTCGTTTTGGCGAAGGTGAGATTGTGAATATTGACAGCAGTCGAGCCGATGCTAAAATTGTGGTTAACTTTAAGACTGAAGGTCAAAAGATATTACTTTTAAAATTTGCCAAATTCAATATTATATAAATTTGTAATAATATGAAAGTCAACGAAATACCAACCCCCGCATATGTTGTCTATGAAGATAAATTGCGTCGAAATCTTGAGCTTATAAGCCGAGTTAAGAAAGAAGCCGGAGTGAATATTATCATGGCTTTCAAGGCTAACGCATTGTGGAAAACATTTCCCATAATACGCGAATATTGCACAGCCTCAACAGCTAGTTCGCTTAATGAAATGAAGCTTGGACGTGAGTATCTTGGCGATGATGTTCACACCTATTGTCCTGCATATACGCCTGAAACAATAGGGGAGTACTTGGCCGGTTCAAGTCACATAACATTTAATTCATTGACTCAGTATCAGCGATTTAGCGATGATGTTAAGCGCCATAATGCTGTGGCGGGCAATCGCCGTGTATCGCCGGGCTTGCGCGTAAATCCGCAATGTTCGGTAATCGAAACAGATTTATATAATCCCGCCTTACCGGGGTCACGATTTGGCGTAACTGCCGATATCATCGGTGATAAATTGCCCGAAGGTCTCGAAGGCTTACATTTTCATGCACTTTGTGAGTCAACGAGCTATGACTTGGAGAAGGTTTTGACCGCATTTGAAGAACAATATGGCCACTTATTGCCACAAGTGAAGTGGGTGAACATGGGAGGCGGACATCTCATGACTCGTGAAGGTTATGATGTGGAACATCTCATCGGTTTGCTCAAGGCATTTAAGTCACGTTATCCGTGGCTGGAAGTGATTATGGAGCCGGGAAGCGCATTTACTTGGCGCACAGGTGATTTATTGACAACAGTTGTTGATGTTGTTGAAAATCAAGGTATAAAGACAGCAATTATTGATGCGTCTTTTGCTTGCCACATGCCCGACACTCTTGAAATGCCTTATCAACCCATTATCACCGAGGCTATTGAGCCTAACGAAAAATATCCTACATATCGCTTGGGCGGGAACTCTTGCTTGAGCGGAGATTACAAAGGCGATTGGACATTTGCCGAGCCCTTAAAAATTGGTGATAGATTGACTCTTGAAGACATGAATCACTACACCACCGTTAAGACGACAATGTTCAATGGTATTCAACATCCATCAATCGTGCTATGCCATCATGACGGGTCATGTGAATACCTCCGCCAATATACTTATGAAGACTATAAAACAAGAATGAGTTAATACATAAACACTTATGCCTCAATTTTCAATAATAATACCGGTCTATAACCGTGTTGATGAAGTCCAAGAGCTGCTTGAAAGTCTTGCAAATCAGTCATGTAAAGACTTTGAAGTAGTCATCGTGGAAGACGGTTCATCATTGCCATGCGAAGACATTTGCCGTCAATATCGTGATAAAATAGAAGTTTCTTACTATTACAAGGAGAACGAAGGTCGCTCAATAGCAAGAAATTACGGGTTGGAACGTGCCAAAGGTGATTATTTCATCTTCTTTGACTCGGATTGTGTCATTCCCGCCCAATACATCGAGACGCTGAAGAAAGAGTTGGCTAAAAATCCGTTGGATTGCTTTGGCGGACCTGATTCAGCCCATGAGTCTTTTTCAACTACACAAAAAGCTATCAATTACTCGATGACCTCGTTTTTGACCACAGGCGGAATACGCGGTGGAAAGATAAGTTTGGAAAAATTTGTACCGCGCACGTTTAATATGGGCTATTCAAGAGCGGTATATGAGAAAGTTGGGGGATTTAGAGAAATGTTTTCAGAGGATATTGACATGTCTACACGCATTCGCCAAGCAGGCTTCTCAATCGGCCTATTCCCTGAAGTGTTTGTGTATCACAAGCGTAGAGTCGATTTCAAGAAATTTTTCCGCCAAGTCTATGTGTTCGGAATGTCACGTATAACCTTGAAATTGTTATATCCTGATTCACTGAAGATTGTGCATTTGTTGCCTGCAGCATTTGTGATTGGTTCATTAGCTTTGATATTGCTGGGAATATTCGTTTCATGGTGGTTTATATTGCCGCTTGTGGCTTATTTGCTGGCAATCTTTGTAACGGCATTGATATCAACCGGTTCGCCGTTGATAGCGATTAAGGCAGTGCCGGCGAGCATCATTCAGCTTGGTGGCTATGGCTGTGGATTTATAAAAGCATTTTTCTTGAAGATAATATTGAGACGCGGTCGCAATGTCGAGGAAGAAATAGCGATGCGCAAGGGTAAATAACGATGAATAAGTTTGATGTATCTGATACCGAGATAGTTAAGGGCCCACTTATTGCAAATATGGACAAAAGCGAGCGTCCTCGTGAGAAAATGCTTCATCAAGGCATTGATTCACTGAGCGATGCCGAGCTTTTAGCGCTGCTGTTTGGGACCGGCATACAAGGCAAATCGGTTGTTGACCTCAGTGAGGAGATTTTGAGAGACAATAATTATGAGCTGTCGCGCATATTGAAGTTGTCGGTAGCCGAAATACGTGCTCGTTACAAAGGAATAGGTGAGGTCAAGGCAATAACACTCAAGGCCGCACTTGAACTTGGTCAGCGAGCAGCCAAAGAAGCTCCGCGCATCAAGTCTATCACTTCAAGCGATGATATTTACAACCTCATGAAAGGCCGATTGGAATGGCTGGATAATGAAGAAATATGGGTGCTATATCTGAATCGAGCCAATCGTGTGATATATGAGCAAAAGCACACCTCCGGCGGTATTTCACAGTCAGTTGCCGATATAAAAATGATACTGAAAGGCGCCATAGAGCACCTGGCATCGGGCATAATATTGGTTCACAATCATCCGTCGGGCAATGCCAAGCCAAGTAATGAAGATAACCGTTTGACGGCCAAATTGAAGGATGCGGCTAAACTTGTTGACGTAAATCTTCTTGACCATGTTATAATTTATCCCGGAGGCCATTTCTCCTATCTAAATGAAGGAATGCTCTGATAGTGGTGTAATTATAAAATTTGCACACTAAATAAATATTTTGTAAATTTGCCAAGTTTTTAGAAAATAGTTGGTTCGTGTAAAAACGATTAAAAGGGAATCGAGTGAAAATCTCGGACAGTCCCGCTGCTGTGAATCTCGTAATTCAAAACACCTTTAGCCACTGACTGAGCAAGAGCGCAGACGTTGGGAAGGCGGTGTAAATGAGAGATAAGTCAGAAGACCTGCCAATAGTATTAATTTCGCATGAAGACGCTCGTGGGTTAGTGTCGCGGATAAAAATATTGGTAGAATGCAATACGTATCTTTGATACAAAAGTCTGCCGTTGCTATACTTCTAGCTATTGCCGGAAGTAATGTCAAGTTAGTAGCGGAGCCCAAAGAATACAGCGATAGTGTAATGTCGCTAAAGGAAGTCACGGTTACAGCCAAGCAAACTCCTATAGCCACAGTTCAATCGTTGGTGGGTACTGAATTGCAATCACTATCAACAACATCAATAGCCGATGCCTTAAAATATTTTGCCGGTGTGCAAATAAAAGATTATGGAGGTCTCGGCGGTCTAAAAACTATCAACGTCCGCTCATTGGGCGCCCAGCATGTGGGAGTCTATATTGACGGAATCAGAATCACAAATGCTCAGAATGGTACAGTAGATTTAGGTAAATTCTCGCTATCGACGCTTGAATCGGTATCGCTGTATAATGCCAATAAGCTTGAATCCTGTCAGTCCCCGTCGGAATATGCTTCAGGCGCAACTGTTTATATGCGTACACGTCGTCCCACAACCGATTCTATATCCACAATGTTCAGGTGGGCTTCATTCCACACCTATACCGGGCGCGTTAATGCACAATTCAATCGCAAAGGTTGGAGCGGATTTATTGATGCTGAGTACCTTAACTCTAAAGGCGATTACACGTTTAGATACAAATCAGAGTATGAAGACACTGTGGGCAAGCGCTTTAACTCAGATATAGAGTATATTAGGGCTGAGGCTGCGCTGTTTAAGAAAGGGTTTTCATCACACTTCTATTTTTATGATTCGGAGCGCGGATGTCCCGGAGGTGTTGTTAGACGATTGTCCGATAAATATAACAACATTGGCCGCGAATGGGATAGAGACATGTTTGTGCAAGCATCTTATCAACATGAATTTAATGCGCATCATCGTTTTAAAGCGAACATGAAGTACACTAATGAATACCTGCACTATAGTTCCGATTATCCTGAAAATCAGAATACAGCCCGAGCAAATAACCACTATCGACAAAATGATGCTTATGCGTCGGTAGCATATAGCTATCAGCCTTTTCAGTGGTTGGTATTAAACACCGGTTATGACCTCAGAATGTCATGGCTAAGTGCTGATTTGAAAAACTTCCACACTGTGAGACGTGCTGACCAGAAAGCCGTTATCGCCGCCCAAATGAATTATAAAAATATTCAATTGGCAGCGTCAACGTTGTACCAGCATTATAAAGATTTCACCGATTTGAATGTGGGTGCAGCTGACCCGCTGAAGCGCTTTACATCGGCAATTTCAGCCGGTTATACGCTGTATGGAGTAACACTGAGGGGCTGGTACAAGAAAATATTCAGAGCGCCCACGCTAAACGATTTGTATTACACGCAGGTGGGTAACCGTAATCTTAAACCTGAATACACCAAGCAATTGAATTTTGGCGCTGAATATCATTATGATTCGCGTCATTGGAACGGTTCAATACAAGCCGATGTTTACCAAAATAAAGTAGAAAACCGCATTGTGTGTATGCCTTTGAAAGGAACTTACACGTGGTCAATGATGAACTACGGTGAAACATTCTGTCGAGGACTAAACTCCACTATATCATTAAGATACACTATTGGTGACTGGCGCTTCTCATTGCTTAATTCCCTCACCTGGCAACGCGATTTAAATAGAACAAATCCTGATAATGAAGTAACTTATAATAAGCCGATATGTTACTCACCGACAATATCTTATGGTATAACCGGAATTGTTGGTTGGAGAGACCTCTCGGTGACGTTATCTGATTTACATGTGAGCAAGCGTATGTGGTCATACGCTGACCCCGATGATATGTTGGACCCTTATAATAATATCGACTTGAAACTATCTTACTCTTGGCGAAAATGGAGCGTAATGTTGGAAATCAATGATTTACTTGATGTCCAATACGAACATATTCAGCGTTATCCCATGCCGGGACGTAATTTCAGATTATCATTAGCAATGTCAATCTAAAATTCAGTATAACATGAAATTTATTAGACTTTTTGCGCTCTGTTTGCTCTCTATCTTTGTTGCGCAATCATCGCTATCACAAGAAAAAATTATCATACTAAATGAAGGTAATTGGCAAAGTGATAATGGCACTATGTCATACTTTGAAAATGGTAAGATAATAAGTAATAAGTGGTTTAAGGAAAAGAATGGCAAAAAACTTGGTGATACCCCCAATGATATTATTCAGATTAACGATAATTTATTGGCTATTGCCATTAATTGGTCAAATATAGTTCAATTTATAACACCCGAAGGTAAGGCTGTAGCGGCTACTGAGGATATCCCCAATAATCGCAAACTGGCATCTGATGGCAAATATCTCTATGTGTCGTCATACGGGCATGAATGTGCCACAGTAAATGGTAAGGTCGAATTTGAAAAGGGATTTGTTGCTAAAATTGATTTGTCAACATTTAAAGTCGTGCAAACGTGTGAAGTGGGGTATGAGCCGGAGGGTATAGCATATTATAAAGGCTACCTTTTTGTGGCAAATACCGGAGGTTATGCGTTTACTGAGGACCATGAATATGAAACTACGGTCAGTATTCTTGATGCGGCAACAATGAAAAAAGTTAGAGACGTCGATACTCATAAAATAAATTTGTATGGAAAAATGTCCCGAAGCGGACAATATTTATGTATCAACTCTCCGGGTGATTATTATTATGTCGATGCTGCGTCAATAATTTTTGATTGTGATGCGGCTTTAGAAGGCTCAAATAATTGTTTTGTTGTGCTTGACAGAGCTTGTACTTATAATTGCCCAACCCAAGATGGTCGATTCATTACAATCGGTTCACGATTTTCATATATTACTTATGAATATAAGTTTTACTATGCAATAATAGACCCTGCTGTTGTAATGGATACCAATGGCGCTGTGGGTGTGGATGAAACGCTCCCGGGAACGGTATTGAGCGATATTAAAAAAATGACTATGCCGTATGCCATTTATGTAAATCCTTACACGGGGTATATTTATGGCACAGACGCAGCTACATATGTCGAGGGAGGAACACTTTATCAGTGGTCTCCCGAGGGAAAACTACTAGGTAAGCATACATTGTATATCAATCCCGGACACATTTTGGCTTTGCCTCCTGACGGCAAATTTAATGGCGTTGATGATGTTTTGCAAGATAAGGTCATTACCGACGATACTATGTATAATCTTCAAGGTATCAAAGTGCAAAATCCTCAAAGAGGCCAAATCTACATTCAGAACGGCAAGAAAATATTATATAAATAGCAATATAATAATCAAATAAACATATTAATAAACTTAACAAAAGGAAATGAAACGTATTTATGTGATGCTGCTACTTTCGCTCATTGGTGTGTGCGGGATTAATGCAGCAAATGTCAAAGTGACAATGAATGCGACTTCTACGACAATGAGCCTCGCCGCAAAAGAGAGCGGTGACACCATTGACGTGGGAGAGCCTACCAGTAAGGTCTATTCATTTGAAGCAAAAGCCGGAACTTATGTCCTTACTGCTTATGCTACAGATAGTGTGACCGTAAATGGTACTATTGAACTTAATGTAACAGAAGAAGCTGAGCAGGAATTTACAGTCCTGACCAATACTGCTTATGTTACAAATAAGGATGCCAACAAAAACACTTGGGCTCCTGATGTTGATTACACATTGGAAGTGACCGTTACTGCAAAAACCGGTGAAGTGCAGGTTGTCACCATTGGTAATAGTGTTACCAGCGGTCGCAAAACATTCTTGGCACTGAATGGAAATAGCTATTATGCTTCATTTGTGCCAAGCGCAGAGCACCAAGCCGAAGGGTATATGACACTTTATAAAAGTGCAACGTTGACCGCAAATGTGACTGTTTCCGGAGCTATACCACAAGGAACCGATTATACAATATCTGTCCCGGAAAATGCTGAATTTTACGTTGGCTTGAAGTTTACTCATTATACCGAATTTACAAAAGTTGAACCGGTGAGCACATCAACCGCTGATGGCGAAAAGAAAATAACTTATCACCTGGCTTATAATCAAGTGTATAACTATCGCACATGGATGAATGGAGGCCTAACTCAAGGTGGATATTTTAAACTAGATACCGATTCAACCAAATGCCCTGTATTAGCTTTCACTAAGTCTGATTACGAGGGATTTGGCGCAAAGACGATAAATCACGATGTACAATCAAATAAGGGCTATGAAACCGGTGATATCTTTGTGAATATCAATGAGAAAGGTTATTTAAGCTTGAATGTTGGTGAAACTTACGAGGCTCGTGCAATGCGCACATGGCAGCTCACTGATAATTCAACAAATAACTACTTTATAGAACCTGATTTCCATTACACTGTAATTGATGTAAATGGCAATCCAAGTTCAGGTGTTATCGAGATTGAAAATTCTAATACAACAACAAGCCAGTGGTCAGTAATCAAGGCTGTGGGTAAAGGTACGGCAATTGTGTTGGTAACTTATGATGCAATTGGCTTAAACTATTACAGCGGTAAGGACAAAAAAGAATATCTTGGCGGTCAATATTGGGGCGCTATCTGGCCTGAAAATACAGCCGCTTATGTTGTAACAGTAGGAGAGGGTACAAGTTCGGTAGAGCCTAATATGCTTATCAATGAAGCTTATAACACTGATGTTCAGAAACGTGCGGGTATTTATGTTGATGCTGAGCATGATGTGTTCTATTATCTTGACACAGAAGTTGGCGCTAAATATACATTTAAGCCTAATAATGTGGCTAAAATTGAAATCGCTTATCCAACAATTGGCGAGCAAATGGCTACATATAAGGGCTTCGGTGCTGAAGGCGTTACTGCAAATGAGGATAGTACCTACACATTGTTGTTGAAAGAAGGTCGTCAGATTGTGCGCCTCACCGATGCAAACGGTAATGCAACATATCAAGTATTGACAGCAAAACCTTGCCATAGAGAGATTACTAATGTCTCTCGTGAAGGTAGTACTCGATTCCAACCCGGTGACCAAATTAAGATTCAATATAGCGGTTTACGCCACCCGGCAAATAAGTTGGCAGCTATATACAATATGTCAGCCTATGTAACTTATAACGGAACACCAAACGGCTCATCATTGATATTGAGCGCAAATCAATATACATTCGGTTCGGTAGCCTCAGCTCAAGCTGTAACAGTAACCATCCCTGAAGATTATGACGTAACTAAAAATCCTGAATTTGTAATGGATGAAGGCGTTATTCAAGTTAACGGTTATGGTGACCCAATTGGTAACCACCGTATTATCAGTCGTGTTGCAGGACGTTCACCTAACTTTACAGCTATTCCTCACAAGACTTATTTTGGCGCAATCCCGGAAGTAAGAGTTCCATTGACTGCAGTTGCCAACTATACTATCAAATTTGTGTCAAATGTTGATTCTGTTGACTATGTGGTTACTAGAGATGGTAATGAGGTGAAAGCTAATGAAGACGGCACATATACCGGAACTTATGGAAAATATTTTGTCGTAGCTTATAAGGCCGGTTATCGCTGTGCTCGTAATTCATTTGTCATTGAAGAATCTACCGTTGGTGACCAAGTCATTAATGTCAATATGGCCAAGGCTGATGATTTGGCATGGGATGGTAGGACAGTCTCTAAACCTTCAGCTAATGACGAAGGCGTTTATTTGATTGCTACAGGTGCTGAATTGGCATGGTTTGCTCAAGATGTTAATGGTGGTAATCTCACTGACAAGGCTGTCTTGTCGGCTGATGTTGACCTCGCTGATTATGATTGGACTCCGATTGGTGGTACAAATTCATCAAAAGCATTTAAGGGACAATTTGATGGTCAAGGTCACGCTGTTAATGGCCTCTACATTAATAATAGTACTGCAACTTACCAAGGCCTCTTTGGTTATACCTATGGCGCAACAGTTACTATCTTTAACTTGACCGTTTCAGGTGAAGTAACTGCAAAACAAAATGCTTCAGGTATTGTTGCTTTCGCATATAATTCTAAGGTAGATCGCTGTGTTAACCACGCTAATGTTACTTCAGAGAACACAAGTTCTTCAGTTGGTGGCGTTGTTGGTTCAACATCCGGTTCACCAAGCGTTACAAACTGCTATAACACGGGTGCTATTACCGGTATTAATAATGTTGGTGGTGTTGTAGGCGTAGCTTCTACTTCGACCACAATAGAAAATGTTTATAATATTGGTACTATAAAGGGTACTCAAAATGTAGGAGCTTGTGCCGGAGGCTCAGCTACCAAGTCAAAAATGAAGAATGCATTTGCTCTTGAAGAATTTGATATAACTTCAGGTCACACTTTGGTTACCGAAGCACAAATGAAGTCAGGAGAAGTTGCTTACAAATTGGGCGAAGCCTTTGGCCAAAAGATAGGTGAGGATGCTTATCCTGTTCTTGGTGGCTTGAAAGTTTACTATAATGAAGTCCAAGACAAATACTCTAATGATGACCCATCAGGTGTGGATACAATCGGCGCTGAAGATGCGACTATTGTAGGCTACTACGATTTGCAAGGCCGTCGATTGAGCAAACCTCAATCAGGCATCAATATCGTGCGTATGTCTGATGGCTCGGTAAGAAAGGTTTATATAAAACTATAATAGAAAGCGAGCCTTTATAAAAAGGCGACGCCCGGCAAGTCAGTGATGACTCCGCCGGGCGTTTTTTGGGTATAAGTGAAGACTGAATTACTTGCAGCAATCGTCTTTCTTAGTGTCGGTTGATTTTTTTGATTTCTTTAGCTGAGTTGTTTTGGTCTCTTTGCAGCATTTGCCGTCTTTCTTTTGACCATCCTTGCTGCATTGTTCTTTGCATTCGCTGTTTTCAGCTTTTTGAGTAGCGCCTGTTGTGCCGTCTACCTTTTGAGTTGCTCCGGTAGCACCGTCAACTTGTTCGCTGCATTTGCCTTCTGATTTTTTGCAGCAAGAACCGTTGCTCTTTTTGTTGCAAGTGCCATTGTTGGCTTTATTGCAAGCATCGGCAGCTGTAGCGGTGTAACCAATCTTTTGAAAACCTTCAATGATTTTTGCGGGAGTAGTCTTGTCGGCATCATATTTTATAGTGACGCGGTTGTTCTCGATAGAAGTAGAGATGTCTTTGATGCCTTTTTCAAAACGTAGATTGCTTTTTATCTTGTTTTCGCAGTTTTGACATTGTAAAGCCGGTTCTACAGAAAATGATGTAGTAACTTCATTTTTTGCAAAAACAGTAATTGCAAAAAATAGAATAGTTAAAAATGAAACTAATTTTTTCATAATAATGATGATATAATTTGATATGTGTTATATGTTTAGATACAGTGATAAAGCCACTATTCGGCGGCAGTATTGCACATTACAAAGTTACGCTATACTAATTAATTATGAAATTATCAGCTATTAAATATACTTTCGGGTTGTTATTTTGTGTAAATATACAAAAAATAGGCCGAAAAGTCGAAAAAAGTTTATTCATTGGCGAAAAACCGTAAAAAAACTTATATAATTGTTGCTTATATAATTTAAATGACTTAACTTTGTGCAGAATTTAATTAAGTAACATTATTAATTTTTTTGAAATGAAAAAGACAATTTTAACTGCTGCTATTGCATTTGCTGCAATCTCAGTTTCAGCTCAAACAGCCTACGAAGTTCCTAGCTTCTGGGACAATTGGTCTATCGGTCTTGATGGTGGTGCTACTACTCCTCTTCAAGGTCACAAGTTCATTAAGAGCGCACGTGGTGTAGCCGGTCTACACATCCAAAAGCAAGTTACTCCTGCTTTCGCTCTTGGTGTTGAAAGCGCTTTCGGTGTAAACACTTCTTCTTGGTCTGGACAAAAGAGTTCAACCGTTTTTGATAATTCATATGTTGGTGCATACGGTGCTGTTGATTTGGTTAACCTCTTCGGTGGTTACAACTGCGAAAAACGCTTCTTCACTGTAGAAGCTGTTGCCGGTGCAGGTTGGGGTCATGACTACTATACTACTAAAGAAGGTGCTGACTACAACTACTTCGCAACTAAAGCTGGTTTGAATTTCAACTTCAACGTATCTAACAAGGTTACTATCTCTATCAAGCCTTCAGTAACTTGGGATATGACTTCAAGAGGTGCTGCTCAAAGCTCTGCTGCTTATGATTCTAACCTCGCTTCATTCAACTTGCTCGCTGGTTTGACTTACAACTTCGGTGGTGGTTTCAACTGTGTTCGTCCTTACAACCAAGCTGAAATCGACGCTCTCAACGGCCAAATCAATGACCTTCGCGCTCAACTCGACGAATGTGCTAACAGCGCTAACGCTTGGGAAGCTAAGGCTAAGGGTCTTGCTGCTGAACTCGATGCTTGCAAGAACCGCAAACCTGAAGTTGTTAAGGAAGTTTCTAACAACTTGAACTCTGTACGTTACGTATTCTTCAAGGTTGGTTCTTCAGCTGTTACTGCTGACCAACAACCTAACGTTGAAATGATTGCTAACTACCTCAAGAACCACCCCGAAGCTAAGGTTGTAGTTAAGGGTTATGCTTCTTCTGATGGTAACGCAGATCGTAACATCGAACTCGCTAACAAGCGTGCTGATGCTGTTAAGACCGCTCTCGTTAAGAAGTACAAAATCTCTGAAGATCGCGTTCTTGCTGAAGGTCAAGGTATCGGCGAAATGTTCACTGAACAATCTTGGAACCGTGTAAGCATCTGCACTATCGAAGATGCTAAGTAATTTTCAATAAGAATATTACATACACTAAAATAATAATGGTCCTCGGGAATCCCTCGGGGACTATTTTTTTGTAAGATATAGCCTGCATTGATGATGACGATGCAGGCTAAATTATTATCTATTGAGCTTCAAAAATATCGTGCCAATTAGCGATAATTGATTAAAAATCACTAACTTTGAACTAGCGTAAAAATAATTAATCTTAACATTAAAATTCTAATATTTATCATGAAGTATTTATCACTGTCAGTCTTGGCGCTCTTGATGGCTTGTGGCGCTTGTAAACCTTCGGCACCAACAACTCCGCCGGCTGATACTGAAGACGAGGTTATTCTACATGCTTGGTCGTGGTCCTTTGAAACAATAGGTAACCACATGAAAGAAATTGCTGATGCCGGCTATGATTTTGTCCAGACATCTCCCGCACAAGCTTGCTTTGTCGGCGAAAATGGTGGCTTAGCGCTTTATAGCGAGCCTGGCGACTCTGTTACCGGTAAATGGTATTATTACTATCAGCCCATCGATTGGACCGTTGGTAACTATCTTTTGGGCTCACGTGACCAATTAAAGGCTATGTGTGATTCCTCTAAGAAATATGGTGTCAAAGTTATTGTTGATGTGCTCCCCAACCACACTGCCGTTGATGACTCTGCAGTTCTTCCCGGATTGGATAATGCAGTGGGTGGCCATGAAAATTTGTTCCATGCCAATGGCTTTACTCCAATTACCGAGTGGAACGACCGCTTGCAATGCACAACCGGTCAAATGGGCGGTCTTCCCGATGTGAACACTGAGAATCCCGACTTCCAGCATTATTACCTCACTTATGTGAACGATTTGCTTTCGCTCGGCGTTAGAGGCTTCCGTTATGACACAGCCAAACACATAGGCCTTCCCAGCGACCCTCTGGACCCCAAGTCGGAGCGTAATAACTTCTGGGATGTCGTTACAGGACGCGAGGCTGTAAAAGGCTTAAAGTTGGCTTTGCCTGCCGACAGTCTATTTATCTATGGCGAAGTGCTTCAAGATAAAAATGTCAAGGAAAAAGAATATTCTGAATACATGAGCCTCACCGCAAGCAATTATGGCGGTGCTTTGCGTCATGCTCTCAATGAAGGCAATTTTAAAGTTGAAGACTTGCTGGATTGGCATCATCCCGCTGACCCTTCCAAGCTTGTAACTTGGGTTGAATCTCACGACACTTATTGCAACGAGCATGAGAGTGCCGGTATGACCGATGAACAGATACGCATGGGTTGGGTGCTTTTGGCAGCACGTCAACATGGCCGTCCGTTGTTCTTTAGCCGTCCTGCCGGTAGCACACGTGAAAATTATTGGGGTAATAACCGTGTTGGCGCAGCCGGAAACGATGAATTTAAGCATCCTGAGGTCGTTGCCGCTAATAAGTTCCGTAAAGCCATGACCGGCTTGGCTGAAACAATCTATTCAAGTGATAACGGAGCGGTTGTTGAAGTGGCTCGCGGTAATAAGGGCGTCGCTCTCATTAATTTTACCAATAAAAATCAATCTGCTAATCTTGAAACAACATTGGCTGATGGTAAATATGTCGATAAAGTCCACAATCAGACATTTGAAGTCTCTGACGGACACATCGTTGGAGAACTTCAACCGTTAACAAGCTACGTGATTTATTAGTATTCTATCAGTCAAATTAATATTGAACAAAAAGGGCGCCAACCCGCTGTTAGAGCGGTTTTTGGCGCCCTTTTGAGGTAAAATATGTTGGCTATTTATGTTGTATAGCATGAAAAAATAAGTGTAAAATATTTAACATAGTTTAGTAATTCGTTATTTTATTATTTAATTGCGAATTTCCCTTTCAGATTAAAAGTTAACGGCCAAAGAAGATAGAAACTTTTACCAATTAACTATTTTTTGTAGCAAAATGACAAAAAAGCCCTACGGCAGGCCTCTTGACAAAAGTTTTGAAAGATAAAAAATTCGAATTAACTTTGTGTATCAAAAATTGATTTCCAATCTAGTTAACCGGAAAAATTTTTAAACCAGACCTAACGCAAAAAATTGATAAAAAGATACTAAAGCTTTTCATAATAAAATAATTTGGAATAGACATATAAATCTAACATTAAGTACTATGTGTAAGAGAATAAAGGATTGCCGCGATGGCAATCCTTTATTATTTAGTATGCTTTGTTACCATTTACTTGACTTTTAATGAATTGTTGCGGTTTCGTTAAATTTTTAATTTGGATATTTAACTGAAACAAGCTAACTTTGCCAAAAACTTGACCTCTTTTAATTTTATTTTCATGTATAGACTTTATAAGTACATTTCGGTCGCACTTTTACTGCTGTTTTCAGCTGCTTTTCTTACCGCTGAAAATCTTCCCACAACGACCGTAAACGGCAAGAAATACTACTACTATGATGTTAAACCCAGTGAAACCATCTATTCGATTTCTCAGCGATTGGGAATATCACGAGATGATATCATCAAATACAATCCCACGGTGAGTGACGGATTGAAGGCTTATACGACACTTTATTTCCCCGTTGATGAAATTACTCCCGTGCAGGGTGAATATAATGGCTCTACAATTGAGCATAAGGTCAAAAAAAATGAAACAATTTATGGCCTCAGCAAGCAATATAACACCACTACCGAAGCTATTATCGCGCTAAATCCCTCGGCTCGCGACGGTATTAAAAAGGGCGATAAATTGATTATCCCCGTTTCGGAGGATAATGCCAAAGCTTCGACAAAGAAAACAACTAAGAGCACCAATAAAAATACTGCCGACTTCTATGCCGTGCAGAAGGGTGATTCATTCTATGGCATAGCCCGTAATCATGATATGAGCGTAGAAGAACTTGCAGCTCTCAATGCCGATGTAAATCCCACCGAAATACGCGAGGGCCAATTGCTCCGTATTCGTGAAGATGCCCCGGAGGTTATTAGTCAGCACCCCGGTAGCGATTATGTTCTTCACGTAAATCCACCTGTTACATTCGCTCCGGTGGATTCAACGGTTGCTCCTGAAGAGTCTGCAACTGTGCGCGAAAGCAAGCCTCTAAGCATCGTTCTCATGCTCCCGTTTATGCTTAATGAAGAAAAACAAAGCAAGCAAACACAGTTGCTCACCGACTTCTACAAAGGTTTCCTTATTGCTGCCGACACTTTGAGCCATGTGGGCGCTCCTGTGAAAATTACCGCATTGGATACTGAGGGTAGCCTCGCACGTGTCAATACTTTGTTGCTACGTGATGACGTCAAAAATGCTTCTGTAATCCTAGGCCCTGAAGATGAGGCTCAGTTGGCCGCTATTGCAAATCATAGCAAAGAATATGGTACTTACGTGTTCAATATCTTCAACATCAAAGATGAAAGTTATGCCGCTAATCCTTTTATGATTCAAGGCAATATTGACCGTCTCAGTATGTACAAGAAAGCCATTGAAGCTCTTTCCAAGCGATTCAGCGATTACACATTGGTTATCCTTCAACGCACAAATGGCAAGAATGAAAAAGCTGAATTTGTGTCAGAAGTGAAGAAAGCTTACGATTTACTCGGTAAAAAGTATATCGAAATCAATTATTCCGAGACATTGCGTCAAGCCGACCTCTCGTCGCTCTCAACTGATGGCAAATATGTATTCCTCCCCAATTCCGGTACATCTGCCGAATTTGGCAAGTTTGAACATGCAGTGCGTGTGTTCAAAGATAAGAACTTATTGCCCGACAATGTTCAGCTCTTTGGCTATCCTGACTGGAGTGCTTTCCGTGGTGACCGTTTGGAGCAATTACATCGCATAAATACAACCATTTTCTCGCGTTTCTATGACGAGACCGGCGATTATCGCTCTCGCAACCTCACCGACGCATTTACTCGTTGGTATGGTACCCCGATGATGGATGTTGTTCCCAAACAAGGCCTTTTGGGCTTCGATGTGGGCACTTTCCTCATTCGTGCATTGCGCCTAAGCAACGGCGATTTCTCACCGACAAGCACTACTGTAAATGGCGTACAGTCGTCATTCAGCTTTGCTCGTAACGATGCTGACGCTACCCAAGGATTTGTCAATCGTAATATCTACATTGTCAACTTCCGCCCCGAAAACATCATTTACAAAGAAATTGAATAGCCCCAACGACTAGCATGCTAAAGAAAATCCTCATAATATTAGCTTTTACTCTCTCACTCAACGCCTATGCTGAAACCCACTATAAGCCGCACATCTCGGTGGGCGCCAAAGCCGGTGTCACAATGTCTAAGGTGTCTTTCTCGCCAAGCGTTAAGCAAGGTTGGCAAATGGGGGAGATGGGCGGTATAACCGTTCGTTACGCCGAAGAAAAGCTTGTGGGCATTATTGCCGAACTGAACTTTGAACAACGTGGTTGGAAAGAAGACTATGAGGAGTATCCATTTTCTTATAGCCGTACACTCAATTACATTCAGTTGCCCATCATGACTCATATAACCTTTGGCGCTCCGCGCTCTAAGTTCTTCTTTAATTTGGGCCCTGAATTTGGCTACATGATTGGCAGTAGCATTAGTTCAAACTTTGATTACAACAATGTTGGCTCAGTCGAAAATTTCCCCATTTATAACCGTATGACCGAGCAGCTCACCACCGAAGTTACCGGAAAATTTGATTACGGTATTTCTGCCGGATTTGGTTTTGAATTCTTTGTTCAGCCACAGCACTCGGTAAATCTCGAATGTCGCTATTACTACGGCTTGGGTAACATTTTCCCGTCAAGCAAGCGTGATACCTTTGGTGCATCGCGCACGATGTCGCTAATGGTAAATCTCGGATATTACTTCCGCCTCAAGTAGACAATCAATAAAATCATATAAAGATAGCGAGCGCTGAGCAGGTCACCACCTCTCATTGCTCGCTCCCTTTTTTTATTATTATTTGCGAGTTGCGTCCAAGTCGTTGTTCTTGATAGCAACTTTAGTCTTCTTTACCGAGGCGTTGAGGTCGCCAAATCGGTAACTAATACTAATCGAAATGGTTCTACCTGCATAAGAAATGTGGTCTTCATAATCGGTGTATGTTGGATTATAAGTGTGGTATATATAGTGCTTTTTGTTGGGACCAAAAATATTATTTGCAGATAAAGTTGTAGAAAGACGCATATCTTTAAGGAAATTACGTGTTATATAAAATCCGTAAGAAATATTGTCGGCGCGACTATCGGTGTATGTATATACATTGCGAAGATTTCCGGAACTCCATGATGCCCATACTGAGAGAGATAACCACCAAGGTAGGCGTTGGCGCACATTAAGGTATGGCGTGACATCCCAAAGGTCACGGCTCAAAATTTTAGCTCCGAGAGTGGCACTTTCCGGTTGCTCTCTATAGGTGTAGCTTGATGATAAGTTGAACATGACTGATGTCTTACTACTTAAATTCCATCGTAGATATAATCCTAAATAGCCAACACGCTTTACGCCTAGATTTTCCTTTGTTGTGTGCACAATTCCGTTCTCGTCAGCCCAACGGATAGATGTGACGTTGTTGTCTACAAACCGTCCTGAAAGCGTGGCATCAATGTATATTTTACTTTTAAATACTGAATAGTTTAGGCTAACGTTATTATTAGCAACGCTATTAAGATGGTCATTGCCTTGAGATTCAAATAGTGGTGAATGATTTATGGATGGGTCAAGGTCTCCAATTGACGGACGTTTAATACTGCGGTTATAACTGAGCTTAAATGTGCTTGCGTCATTATAATCGTATGAAATAGCTACGTTTGGAGCAAAATCATTAAGATTAACGGCATATTTACTCTTCTCTGATGAAGCTTCTTTGAACTCCGCGCTAAGATGTGAGTACTCGTAGCGTATTCCGGCGCGAGCGGTGAGCTTTTTCCATTTAAATCGATAGTCTGTATAAACGGCTGCTATTGTTGTTCGGTGTGTAAAGTCATTGTGCGACGTTAGGTCATCGTCGCCGGCGTAGATATAGTCAGATAGTGCATGGTTATTACGAAAGATTGCCTTTGCTCCTATGTCTAATTTGTGCATAGACCCAAATCTTCGAGTCCAATCGGCTTGAATTGTGTGCTCTATGTAATTTAGCTTATCGCTATTATCTACTGCTGAATAGTTGAATAGGTCAAACTCAGGTGCGGCAACATATTTGTCAAAAAATTCAGTTTTGTTTGAATTTTTCTGGTCGGTATTTGATATCATGTAGCTAAGGGTATATGCTTCACCCTTGCGGTGAGTCGAACGCTGATAATTAAAGCTGCCGTTTATGCTTGTATAATTAGTTTTGTTCCCATTGGCCAGCTTTTGACTGTAGGATAATAAGCGGGTGCCATCAACTCCATATCGTGAAGTTTGAACATTGCTGATAGCGTTTATCATTCGATAATCTACTCCATCAAGTTCAACGGTGAAAAGATTAAGTGAATCAGGTTCCCAACTCGCTTCAATGTTAGCCCAAGGATATTTTGATGGAGAGTAGGAATCTGCATAATATTCGTCGCGTGTGCCATCGTTGTATGTTGTTTCTCTGGCGGTTGAAAAGTGCTCAAATTCGTTTTTGCGATTGTATTTGTAGCCCACTGATGCTGACATCGTTACTTTATTTAGTTGTGTGGTAAAGTAGATTACTGGAGTAGGAATGTTTGTAGGTAGCATAGTCCAATCCAGTGTTGCTGTACCTAGTATCCCTTTTATTATACTTTTGTGGTCGGTAACGATGTTTAAAATTGCTGATGAGCCTTCTGCGTCCTCTCTAGCCCCGGGGTCGGTAATCACTTCAATGCTACGAATAGTTGATGCCGGTATGGCAGTAAATATATCCTTGGCATTTTTCTCGTAATTATTATTCGGATGTCCGTTTTTGTAAATTTTAAAATCGCTTGAACCTTTGACTAGGATGTTCCCGTTAGCATCTACTGTCACCATTGGAACTTTTCTTAAAATCTCACGAAGATTTGTCGTGATTGCATCAGGATCTGCTGCTACATCATATGCAATTCGGTCTATTTCACGATGAACTAATGGCCGTTGTGCTTCAACTACAATTTCATTGAGGTTATTATCAGTATCATTTAGGATTAGAGTCCCTAAATTTACATCCGGAGTGTTGTCGGTTACTTCAAATGCGTGAGATTTTGCTGACTTGTTTACAGCAGCAACTACGATTTGGTATTTCCCGGCTTGTTTTAGCTGTTGGCTCAGTTGCCCGTTATCATTTGTTGTACACATTGCTACCGGGTTTATTGAGTCTGAAACGCTATATATGCGAACGGTTGCAAACATTTCCGGGCTGCCGATGGAGTCAGTTACTATTGCTGATACGCTATATTTTTCGGAGGCTGATGCTATGAATGGAAATGTAATAACAATAAATAGTGCTATGATTTTTAATGCAAGAAATGTTGTTTTCATGAAGTTAGGATTGGAATTGTGAATTATAAATAATATGTTTGCAAATTTAAGTAAATTATATTTATTAAAATGGGCGTTCTGAAAAAAAACAGTTAAAATATATTAACTGCGGTGTGCTTTTGTTATTTTGAGGTGGAGGAGGGGACTACAAATGCGCTGAATTCCCATAGCGCGTATAGCGGGAGGAACACAGCGAAGAGGGTGAACGGGTCGCCTGTGGGGGTTATAAATGCAGCGAGAATGAGGAGTGCTACGATTGCGTGGCGGCGGAAATGCGAAAAGAATTTCTTGGTGAGAAATCCCATTTTACCGAGAAGCCATGCCACCAGCGGTAGCTCAAAGACGATGCCCATCATGAGTATCATGGTGAAAAAGTTGTCCATATAGGAATCCAAGGAAATGGTATTAGGGATGGCGTCGCTCAAGTGGTAATCTGCGAGGAAGCGCAATGCAAGTGGGAAAACAAGGAAATAACCGGTTGCCAAACCCACGTAAAACATGATGTTGCCAAAGAAAAAGGCTTTGCGCACGCCTCGTTTCTCGTTTTCGTATAGTCCCGGACTGATAAATGTCCATAGAAGGTATATGATGATGGGAAATGCAATGACGGCTGCGGTCCAGCATGATGCCGACATGTGCACAAAAAATTGTGACGCCAGTTGGATGTTGATGAGGTCAACATGAAAAGTAGTGTGGGAGAGCCCGAGTGAAAAGATACTGTTGTTATTGATGTAGTCTAGGAGCTTGTATAGCGGGAAGTCGGCATTGCATGGTGCCAATATCACTGCATCGAAGATGTGAGGCATGGCAATAAATGCCGCTATGCCCAGCACGGCTATAACTATAACGATGCGCCAAATTACACTTCGAAGGTCATCGAGGTGGCTCCAAAAGCTCTTTTCTGTATCTTGGGTTGACACAATGAGTCGTTATTTCTTTTCTTTGTCAGTTTCTTGGGCGCTGTCTTTAGATTCTTCTTTGGTCTCGTTGAGTGTGCGGTTGTATTCGCGCTTGGCTTCATCAATGCCTTGCTTGAAACTGGCAGCACCACGACCAAGGTTGCGCATGATTTCGGGAATCTTTTTGCCGCCGAAAAGCAGTAAAATGACGATGAGGATGATGATGGGTTGCCAACCTCTCATGTTGCCCAGGAATGCTGATATAAAAAGAATGTGGTTCATGTCTTATTATGAGGTTTTATGATGTTTAGAAATGTAAAATTACATAATTTCTATGTAATTTCAGTGTGAAAAGCGATTAAAATTGGTCTTAGGGTATTGCCAAGTTAACATTATTCAGTATATTTGTAGCGAAAATCAGTAATTGTTAAGTATTATTTAAAAGATTGGCAATGGTAAGCTATTGGAATAGTAAAGATTGTTTGCTATGTAAAATGTGAATCCAACTAATTGTAATACAAATTATTATGATGCTAAAATGTGGTAATTTTGCCGCCGAAAGTACTGAATAAACAGCTGATTTGTCATAATTAACAATTGATAATACTCGGAGCCTTAAAGCAGTGCAAATCCCGAGTGAAAACTTGAAACACAAAAAAATCACATAACAATGAATGAAATTGCTGCTAGCGAAAGCTTAAAAAAACGTGCACGTTATGCCGTTGTTGCGCTGTTCTTGGCGCAGGGGCTATGCTTCTCAAGTTGGGCAAGCCGCATCCCCGATGTTAAAGCTATATTTGTAGCCAATCTTAATGCGTTCTCTTTTTGGGCAACGCTGTTATCAATTATTCCGGTTGGCAAGTTTATCGCCATCCCGTTGGCTGGCTTCCTTGTTTCTAAATTCAGTAGCCGCGTATTGGTGCAATTAAGTGTGCTGGGTTACGCGCTATCGTTGTTTGCAATTGGTCTGTCCACAAGTGTTTATGCATTGGCTCCGGCAATGTTTTGCTTTGGCGTATTTTGGAACTTGTGTGACATCTCTCTAAATACCCAAGCCATCGGTATTGAACGCCTGTTTGGACGTCCCATTATGGCCACATTCCACGGCACATGGAGCGTGGGCGCTTGCCTTGGCGCATTGATAGGCTTCTTGATGATTGTGGCAGGCGTGAGCCCTATGGCCCATTTTACCGGCATCGCAGTCTTTATTGCAGTCTTGGTATTGTTGAGCCGTCGCCATTTGCGCAACGAAGCTCCCGAAGAGAAAGCACAGACAGCCGAAGGAGAAGAACAACCCAAGAAGTCTTCAGTATGGCTTGATTTCTTGCGTCGTCCCGAAATGTTGCTTATCCAGCTCGGCGTCATGGGCTTGTTTGCTCTTGTCGTTGAAAGCGCGATGTTTGACTGGAGCGGTGTATATTTCAATGCCGTATTGAAAGTGCCAAGTTCGTTGCAAATCGGATTCTTGGTGTTCATGGTGATGATGGCTATCGGCCGTTTCTTGACCAATTGGGCGTATGGTAAGCTTGGTAAAAAGCGTGTGCTCCAAGTCGCAGGCTTCTTCATCTTTGCAGGCTTCTTTATTGCTGCATTGGGTGGCGTGCTTGACGGAATGTTGCTCAAAGTGATTGTAACCTCATTTGGCTTCATGCTTGTCGGACTAGGTATATCATGTATGGTGCCGACAATTTACAGCTTTGTGGGCGATAAATCACGCCTCCCGGTGGGCGTTGCTTTGACAATACTCTCAAGCATCAGCTTCATCGGCTCATTAATTGCACCAACTCTTATCGGTAATATTGCCCAATATTTTGACATGAAATATGCTTATATGTTTGTCGGAGTCCTAGGCTTGGCAATATGGTTGATGTCAACATTCTGCAACGCATTTAAGAGCAAGAACTAGTATTTGCTTCTAACACGATATTTAAGACCGCTTTACTTTTAACTACGCACACCACAGTCTGCGTCGTTAAGGTAAAGTGGTCTTATTTTGTACGCTAACACAATTGGGGAGATTTGAAAAAAAAGTAATGAAAATTACACAAAATGTAAAACACACTTGTCTATTAGAAAAATATTATTTACATTTGTGCCAATCAAAATACTAAATAATTTAAGCACATGAAAAATCTCCTTTTTCCACACATTTTACGACCGATAGGTTGGATTATGTTCATCCCCGCAATAATTGTGGGGGCACTGCTTCTGTTTAATGTATTCTCAAGCACCATTGCGAATGATCTTGTAATCATTTTCATTGCCATTGGCTCGTTATTCATCGTATGCTCCAAAGAGCCGATTGAAGATGAAATGACCAAGTCAATACGATTGTCATCGCTACTTAATTCCATTTATGTGTATGTGATTCTGCTCATCCTCTGCACCATTTTCATTAATGGATTTCATTACCTTACGTTTTTATTTATAAACCTTGTGCTCCTTCCCATCATTTTTGTTTGCAACTTCCGATGGGAAATGCACCGATATAACAAATTGTCAGAAGATGAAGAACAGAATTAAGGTCGAACGCGCTGAACTCAATATAACCCAGCAGCAATTGGCCGAGGCTGTTGGTGTCAGTCGACAAACAATTGTCGCCATTGAACGAAATCGTTTCCTTCCGTCTACGCCGTTAGCTCTGAAAATCAGTAAATTCTTCAAAAAACCGGTCGAGAGTATTTTCATCCTTGAAGATACTGATTAAAAAGGTCAGATAAAATAGAAGCGGGAGAGCAATCCTTTGAGGTCGCTCTCCCGCTTTGGGATTTATGCACTATCGCGTGAATTATCGGCGAGTGCGTGTGGTTTTACGTTTCTTAGCTTTGGCCTTAATTTTGCTCTTGCCTGAGAACTTTTGAGCATTGGCAGCCTTGACTGTTGCTGCAGTATTTTTGCCGCTAATTTTGCTAACTCGCAAGCTCTTGCCGGTAGAAACTGCTGCTTTCTTCACGCGAGCAACAGTTGTGCTGACATCTTCGGTCTTGCGCACCATTGTGTAAGGAGCTAAGTGGTAAGGAGTATATTCTTTACCTTGATAAACAAATCTCTTGCCCTCGCGAATGATGTCAACCGGAGTCCACACTTGTGAACCGCTTTGTGAACCCATTGCAAGTGCAACTTCAATACCCACCCAGTTTACATCGACTGTTGAGGTACTGTTAGATTCACTACGTTGTCCGTGGAGAACTACCTTGTCGCTTGACTTCAAGTAGTTACCTGCAAGAATACATTCATCGGATGAACCTGATGACCAGTAAGAGAAGTTACCTGAATCGTCTTGTAGATATGGATAGTAGATAACGTTGTAGCTGGTGTATTTAGCTCCTTCGCCACTATATTCATAACCTTGCAAAACGTTGGTTACGCCGGTTGAACCATTCCACACTTCAAGCGCTTTGGTTGTTGAGTTGAATAGCCACATGAATGGGCGTTGGTTGAAGATTGTGTTACCCCAGCCATATACTGCATAATTCTTGTCAACACGGTTTGGAACGATTGTTACTTCAAATGTTGATGCAGGAACACTGTCGGCAACAATTTCTGATGTTGCGTCGTCGGATGTTACTATCCAAGTACCCACGTATGCTTCATATTCGTCTGAGCCCTTAGGCATTGCTGTCGTTGACTTGGTGATATAAGCTGTTGCATTGCCCAACGTATTTTCTACGCGAACTACCAGCGCATATTCTACGCTTGGCATACCGCCTTCCCATCCGAGTGTTAGGCCTTGTTCTGAATTGATTGCTTCGTTGTAGCTTGACCCGATTTCTACACCAATTTCACGTGTGAGTTGCTCGAGTGAGTTACCATATTTCGGTAACAATGCCTCAATTGATGACGGTGTTGAAAGGTAATACTTGGCCGATTGAACATAAGTACCCTTTAAGTTGAAGTCTACTGCGTAGTATTCTTCACCTGATGGAAGTGATGCTGATAGCTTAATGGTTGGTGCTGCCTTAACGCTAACGTCTTCACCGCCCCATGTTGATGGTATATCTTCGTAGTTGGTCAACTTCTTACAGTTGGTGAAACATTTAGCTGAAGTGTATGATGTGCGAGTTCCGAATGCGGCTTGTGAAGCTGCTTTCAGTGTTGCATCTTCGCTACTGTTATATGTTGCACGTTCCCATGGAGCAACATTATAGGTCGTTTCACCTGCGGTTATTGCATGAGATGGAACGGTTCCTTCCAAGTTGCTACAATTCTCAAATGTCCCTGCAAATGAATAGATTTGCAAAGTGCCCGGCTTGTTGAACAATGTCTCTAGGTTTACATGCTTCAAGCTTGTGCAGTTTTGGAACAGATAGTTGGCAATAGTTACTGCTATAGTTTTGCCGGCTGTTGTTGTTCCTTCGCCAAGGCCCTTGAAGAAGTTATCAGGAACGCGTTCCAATGAGGTACATCCTTGGAACATTGAGTTGATATTGGTGATGCGTGATGCAAATGCTTCCGGCCACATTTGGTCAGGAAGGTCGGTTAGTGATTCGCAATATTGACACATCTGTAAAACACTTGGTGTCCCTGTATTTACTGTTGCTGTCATCGCCGGAATGTTGCGGAGGCTCTTACAGTATGAAAATGCATTTTGACAGTTGCGTATGTCTTTACAATCTTCAAACAAATCTTTTGGCAATTCTTCCAATTGAGTACAGTTGTAGAATAATTTGCTGATAGTTTGAAGCTTTTCTGCACCTTTAAGTAGGTTAGGACTAACACTTGTCAATGCCGTACATCCGGTGAATGTCATTGTAGTTAGTGCGCTGAATTCATTATCAACAACACCGGGAAGCGTCTTAATGAGTGGAGCTGTTAGCGAAATATTTGCATACTTAACGCTTGTACCCCATTGAACGATACCAACTATACCTTGAACGTAGGTAGCTGAAGTACCGCTTATATTAGTGAGGTCACCCCACACTTGAACTGAATATTCCCTAGTCTTGTCAGTGTACAAGTGATAAGGATAACGGTCGGCAGTTGACAATAATGTTGAGGTCGCACTAACCGGGTTAAGTGTTTGAACTTCTGAACCATCACCCCAATCTACATAGACTTTTCCGCCCTTAGATACTTGGTAAAGTGGTAAACGTACACCATAAGTGTCAGGATTTGATGTTACCTGAGCAGGGTCTACGCGGAATACCAAGCGTTCGGGATTATAGGTCTCTCCGGCTTGAACCACTGCAATTGTTTCAACGGTCTTGCCGTCAGATATTAATTTGAGTTGTGCCACACGTGCATCCGGAGAAGTGTTTTGTGCTACTGAAATTGTGAAGCTTTCGGTGCGTAATTCGTATGCACGACCGCCAACTACTTTAATCCAATTTGCTGCATCATCAGGAACTTCAATGGTAAATTCAAGGTTGGTTTCTACGTCAACATTGTAGCTGCCACCTGAAGCTGTAGTTTCGATTGCTGATGTACTGACATTTACAACACCTGCCACAAATGAGAGTGTTCTCATGATAGTCTTGTCAGCGCCGTCCGAAGCAAATACGATAACAATACCATTGCAAGTAGTGTCAGGTGCTGTTACGGTGATGTAACCTGTTCCGTCAGAGTTAAGTTTGGTCTCTGCCTTCCAGCCTTCTTTACCGATTGCTTCAACAATAGTTCCTGAAGTCATTCCGGTTACTACAAAGTCAATTTGCTTGGTTTGTCCCGGCATAACAAGTGCGGTTGAAACATCAAATGCGATGCCAAATTCGCTATAAATAGGGAGTGCAAGCACTGTGCCGTCAGCGAGGGTGAGATAAGCAATCTTGCCGTTATCACTGACTGATGCATCCTTGAAGAATGAGTCGCCGTCAGCGCCCTTAGAGTCGCCGAGTTCGGTCCATGTGATACCACGGTCTAGAGATACATACCACTTGTCATTCTCGATTTTGAATGCAGGTGCGATACCGTTTGAACCGTCCTTACCATCTTGTCCGTCAACACCGTCTTTGCCATCCTTACCGTCGGCTCCGTCTTTACCGTCAACGCCATCTTTTCCGTCTTTACCATCGACACCGTCTTTGCCATTGGTGCCATCGGTTCCGTTTGTACCGTTGATACCGTCAATGCCGTTGGCGCGTACTTTTTGACCGTCAACAATCAGCCATTCGCCGTTTACGGTCCAATACCAATTGCCGTCAGTGTCTTGGCGAACACTTACTAGTGGAGTTGTGCCATCGACGCCATCTTTACCGTCTTGACCATCTTTACCATTGGTGCCGTCGACGCCATCTTTACCGTCCTTGCCGTTAGTGCCGTCAACACCATCTTTTCCGTCTTGACCATCTTTACCATTGGTGCCGTCAACGCCGTCTTGACCGTCTTGGCCATCCTTTCCGTCTTTGATTTCAATGGTTGAAAGTGTGCCGGTATCAGATACTAAGTGTACTATGCGCACACCATTGCCCTGATCTTCAACTGACTGGATGAAGAGTTTTCCCGACATTAGACCTTGGAGCGTGCTAACATTGTTGTTAAGCGTGTTCACAAGCTCTTCCAAATTACTTACACGCTCATCGAGCCCATTCACTGCGTTCCACACGTCGGTGTCATCGTAGCTACATGAGGCTGGTAAGCATAATGCCATGATTAGCATCAATAGTGAATAAATTTTTTGTCTCATGGAATAATAATTAAAATTATAGTTACTATAAATTGATTTGTTTTTCTTGATTAAGTAGTGTGTGTATGTGTTTGTACATTTACTCAACAAAGTAAACACAAAATTTTTACTTTAGCAATAATATTTGTCAAATTTTATAGAAAATAATATCTAATTGATTTACTATTGATAAATTTGTTGGCAATAAAAGTTGCTATATAGACGTGATATTTTTCCTAAATTCACATTTTCTATGTACCTTTGTGACTATAAATAATTTATAACGAAAAACTCAATGGCAACTATTGGTTCTGTAATGACAAGCGTTGGCCGCAAGGCTCTTTTGCTTGGAAGTGGCGAGTTAGGTAAAGAAGTGGCAATCGAGCTTCAACGTTATGGCGTTGAGGTGATTGCGTGTGACAAATATGCTAATGCTCCGGCTATGCAAATCGCTCATCGTAGCTATGTTGTGAATATGCTTGACGGCGAAGCTTTGCGTCAAATCATCGAAAAAGAAAAACCTGACCACATTATCCCCGAAGTCGAAGCTATTGCTACCACTACATTGGTCGAATTGGAAAAACTCGGTTATCATGTGACTCCAACTGCCCAAGCTGCATTGTTGACCATGAACCGCGAAGGTATTCGTCGTCTTGCTGCTGAAAAATTAGGCATCAAAACGTCGCCTTATCGCTTTGCTTCCGATTATGAGGAATTTAAACAAGCTGTTGCCGAGATTGGCGTGCCTTGTGTTGTAAAACCCATTATGAGTTCATCAGGTCATGGCCAAAGCGTGTTGAAGTCTATCGAGGACGTTGACCATGCTTGGCATGTAGCTCAAGAAGGCGGTCGTGCCGGCGCAGGTCGTGTAATTGTTGAGGGTTTCGTGAAATTTGATTATGAAATTACATTGTTGACTGTGCGTAGTTGTAGCGGAACTTGCTTCTGTGAGCCTGTCGGTCACATCCAAGTTGACGGTGATTACCGATACTCTTGGCAACCTCAACCCATGAATGTTGAAGCCCTGAAATCAGCTCAAGAAATCGCTCGCAAGGTGACCGACGCTTTGGGCGGTTATGGTATCTTCGGTGTAGAATTATTTGTCAAAGGCGATGAAGTTATATTCAGCGAAGTTTCTCCTCGTCCTCACGATACCGGTATGGTGACCATGATTTCTCAAGATTTGAGCGAATTTGCACTTCATGCTCGCGCATTGCTTGGCCTCCCTGTCCCTGCAATTAAATTCTATGGCCCGTCAGCGTCACGTGCAGTTGTCGTTGAAGGCGATACCGACAAATTGCAATTTGAAAATTTGGAAGAAGTATTAGCTGAACCGGGTGTTCAGATGAGAATATTCGGCAAGCCTGAGGTCGTAGGTCATCGTCGCATGGCTGTTATCTTGGCTACCGATGAATCTGTTGAAAAGGCTCGCCAAAAAGCTGAAAGAGCCTACAATAAGCTCAACGTGAAAGTCCTTCCGCGATGATAATTCCCCTGAAGGATATAAAAATGACATTTTTAGTACCCGGAGTAGCTCGAGCTGATTTTATGATTGATGCCGACGGCTCCGGGTTCTATGCTTTTGAAACCGAGGATATGTCAGAACAAGCTGACCTCTCGGGCATAGATTACGCCACTATCGCTCGCGGAGTTACTGACATTCTCAATGCCGATGATAAAACTACAGCCTTAACTAATTGCGATTTACAAGGCGCTATATGGAATGATGACTGTAAAATCGCATGGAGTGACATGAACGATTCTACAGTCAACAATATTATCGGCCTCGTTGTGAAAAACATCGAGGGCTTTGATTTTCTGATGGGCTTTAAAGGCTAATCATCATTGAACTTCCATCTCGCTATTGAGACGTTGGCGCACTACTTCATACATCATTACGCCTGCTGCTACCGACACATTTAGTGACCCTATATTACCAAACATGGGGATTGATACCATTGTGTCACATAGTCTGAGTACTTCTGGTGAAATACCCACATCTTCTGCGCCCATAACGAGAGCCGTCGGGACTGTATAGTCTCCTTGTGTGTAGCTGATTGTTGCCTTTTCGCTGGCTGCTACGATGTTATAGCCATTATTTTTTAGGAATTTTACTGCACCCAACACTGAGTGTTCACGACACACCGGGATGTGATGTAATGCGCCTGCCGAGGTTTTAATGGCGTCACCGCCTACGCTCACGCTGCCACGTTCGGGAATGACGATTGCATCGGCACCGCAACATTCTGCCGTACGAGCTATCGCTCCAAAGTTTCTAACATCGGTAATGCCGTCGAGAACGACAACAAATGGCAATACTCCGTCTTCATATAGTTGAGGTACAAGGTTGTCAAGACTGTGATAAGTAACAGCCGACAAGATGGCTACCACTCCTTGGTGATTTTTGCGGGTAATCTTGTTGATGCGCTCAATGGGCACACGTTGATTGACAATGCGATTTTCTTTTACAAGGGCTAATAGCTCATTTGCTAAGTCGCCTTGTAAATCTTTCTTGATGAGAATCTTGTCAATCTCTTTTCCTGCTTCGATAGCCTCAATCACGGCACGAATGCCAAAAATGTAGTCGTTACGTTCCATATTAAGTATCTATTTACAATTTGGTTTCTAAAAGCTTCTTAGCTGTTGCGCGGGCTGTCGCTTCACTTGTTGAGCCACTAAGCATTAATGCCAACTCGTCAATGCGCTCTTCGCTTGACAAGCGGCGTATGCGTGTCATTGTCGTGTGCTCATCGTCTTCCTTATAAACTTTGAAGTGTGAATCGCCCTTTGCAGCTACTTGGGGTAGGTGAGTGATTGTTATCACTTGTATTCGACGTGAAATGTCGTTCATCATCTCTCCCATGCGATTGGCAACATCGCCCGAAACTCCGGTGTCTACTTCATCAAAAATTATTGATGGTAGTTGCATCTTTTCTGCGATAAGTGATTTTATTGATAGAACCAGTCGCGAAATTTCACCACCTGAGGCTGTATCGCCAACAGGCATGAGCTGCTGATTCTTGTTAAATGCAAATGTAAAGATAACGCTATCCAAGCCCGTCGGTGTTAGCGCTGTTGTTGGCTTCACAACTATCTCGCATTGGAGATTTTTCATGCCCAGTGGCAGGGCGCGTTCTTTCAGTTGTTCGCCAAATTTTTTTGCTGCTGCTTTACGCCTCTGAGAGATAACATTGGCTTGCGCAATAGCTTCTTTTTTTAGCTTGGCACATTGCTGCTTCATTTCGGCGATAGTATCATCGAAGTTTTCGATGGCATTAATCTTTTGTCGAAGTGAATTAGCTATGTCGATAAGCTTTTCAACTGAGTCAACGTGATGTTTGTGCTCAAGTTCGTATATTCGGTCAAGACGTTGCTCTATTTCTTCCAATTGCGCCGGGTCGGCTTGTAATTGGGAATTGTAATCTTGCAATGTCTCGGTTATATCTTGTATCTCTATGCGCGCAGTGTCAAGACGTTGTGCCAGGCTGTCGGCATCTTCGAGAACATCGGTTAGCTCTCTACAATTGTCAGTGGCATTATCAAGCAGTTCCAGTGCATTGCTGGAGCCATTGGTTAAGCTTTCCAGCGCATTTGCCAAGTATTGCTTGATGTCGGTCATATTGTTGAGCACGTCGCGGTCATGTTCAAGTTGCTCTTGCTCACCGGCAACAAGTTGTAATTCGTCAAGCTGCTCAAGCTGAAATTGCATATAGTCTGAATCTTGACGGTCTTTTTCCATCGCTGCAATTGTGTCATTGAGACGTCGTTGCTCGGCCTTAAAATCATCATAAATCTTGCGATAATCTTTGAGTAACGGAGCATTATCGGCAAGGTTATCTATGATTTGGAGCTGATAATCAGCGGTAGTTAACAACTGATTTTGATGCTGTGAGTGAATGTCTACAAGCTGTAACGTGACATCCCTTAATGTGCTGAGATTTACCGGCGTGTCATTGATGAACGCTCTTGAACGGCCGTTTGTCGCTAACTCTCGGCGCACTATCAGTTGTCCGTCTTCCATCCAGTCTATATCGTTTTCACTGCAATATTGTTTCAGCGCAGGAAAATTGTTGGCTGAAAAAACGGCTTCTATAATTGTTTTTTTAGATGTGTCTCTAATCGCTTTAATGTCAGCACGTTCGCCTAGAATAAGCGATAACGCACCGAGCATGATTGATTTACCGGCACCTGTCTCACCGGTTATGATGTTGAAACCTTGGGTGAAATCTATGTCGATTGCGTCAATAAGCGCGTAGTTAGATATGTGTAGAGATTCAATCATGGTCAGTATATGTTTATTTTGTGCTGCCGTTCTTGATGCTGTTCAAGCGTGTTTGTTCGGCAGGATAAACTGATTGAAGTAATTCATAAGCTGTTTGTCGCTCGTCTTGTGGAGCTTTTGAGTATATGTTGACAAGTTCATCCATTTTTGAATCCTTGAACATTGTTAGTCCCACTGACATGGGGGCGACATCGTATATTTTCTTTATGTTTTGTAGAGTAGACGTTATTTTAGCACGACCTTTGTCGGGGCTCAATACCATTTGGTCAAGCCCTTGCAAGTGATATTCATAGAGCAATGTGCGCATTCCTGATGTCGCTTTATCGGTGTAAGCGCTTAATACTGAAGAGCGGTTATTGGTGTCTTCAAATGCCTTCCATCCGCTTTCGCCTGATGATTGAGCTTGTTGCACAATCTGTGCTGCTCGGTCATAGTAAGCTTGTCCGCCATTTAGCGAGAATGAGTCAAAATCAACAGCAATAATCATGTACGCCCAGAAATTGAGTATGGCAGTCAATTGGCTCTCCATGTTCATCTCTGAATACACAAGTGGCTCGTTGAGTTGATAAGTGAATTCTATCTTGGTGTCTTTGAAATTAATCAAAGTCGTTGTATATGAGCTGTTGTAAACAGGACGTATTGATTGCAACTGTAAGTTTCCACTAAACGTGTCATTGTCATACTCTGTGATTGTAAAGAATAGTCTACATTCTATCTTTTCATTTGTCGAAAATTGTGCCTTAGTGAATTGTGTGGTGTTCATGTACTCGGTAATCGCAGACTGCAGCGTGGTGAACACGTCTTTGCTTGTGTTCTGCACTTGGTCACTATTTACTTCCACAGTACAATTCAGCTCTTGTGCCGACAGCGCAAAAGTAAATAACGAAAAGATTAAGATAATTATGTGGCGGAGCATGTCTCTAGTCTATTTGTTCACAATTGAGTCAATGATGTCAATAGCAACTTGTGACTTTGGCTTGATGTCATAGTCGCGGTGGGTGCCGTCGGCATTATAGATTGATACCTTGTTGTTGTCGGTACCAAAACAAGTTCCGGCGTTGCGTAGCGAGTTTAGCACAATCTTGTCGAGGTTCTTGCGCTTAAGCTTGTCGGTCGCGTTGCTCTCTTCATCGTTGGTCTCAAGTGCAAACCCAACGAGGATTTGACCGTCACGCTTCTTTCTCCCTAATGTCGCTGCAATATCAGGATTCTTTACAAGCTCAATGGTGGGTATTTCATCATGCTCGCGCTTTATCTTGCGGTCATGAACGGTTGACGGTCTATAATCGGCAACTGCTGCGGTCAATATCGCGATATCGGCATCCTCAAATTCCTTCTCGGATGCTTCCAACATTTGTTGTGCCGATTCAACCTTTATCACTTCCACATTTTTATGTGCACTCTTGATATCTACCGGACCGCTGACAATGACCACCTTAGCTCCGCGATTTGCAGCTTCTTCAGCGATAGCATAACCCATCTTGCCGGTTGAATAATTACCGATGAATCTCACCGGGTCAATTTTTTCGTATGTAGGCCCGGCTGTGATGAGAACTTTTTTCCCGGCTAAATCTTGGCCTTTCTCAAAATACTCATCAAGAACCTTGAAAATATTCTCAGGCTCTTCCATACGGCCTTTACCAATCAAGTGGCTTGCCAATTCACCCGCTGCCGGTTCAATTATGTGGTTGCCATAGCTCTTGAGAAGCTCAATGTTGCGTGTAGTTGAGGGATGTGCCATCATGTCTAAATCCATTGCAGGTGCAATGAATACGGGCGATTTTGCCGACAAATATGTCGTGATGAGCATATTATCTGCAACGCCGTTTGCCATCTTAGCAATTGTTGATGCTGTGGCGGGCGCTACGACCATTGCATCGGCCCATAAACCTATGTCTACATGGCTGTGCCATTCGCCGGTGTTTGCCGTGAAAAATTCACTGATAACCGGTTTCCCGCTAAGTGCTGAAAGGGTCACCGGGGTAATAAATTCTTTACCCGACGGGGTGATTACAACTTGCACTTCGGCTCCGGCTTTGACTAATAGGCGCAGTAGCGTAACTGATTTATATGCAGCAATGCCGCCCGAAATACCTAAAACGATGTGTTTACCTTTCAACATTTATTCTTTTGACTTAGTGGGTGATAGAGTTTGCTGTCAAATGCTTTAGTAAAGCACTAGACCAATATTTTTGCCTTGTTATAGTTGGTTTAATTTAATGCGAGTGAATGCAGCTTTTGTGTTAGCTGTGAAGTCTCCTTGCATTATCCAGCCATAGTAACCGGGGTCTTTCTCGAGGATTTCCTTAGCAGGACGACCTTTGTATTTACCGAAGTTGATTACCGGCTCATTCTTGTCGTTATATACAAGGCGACCGGCAAGGTCTACATTGCGGTTTTGTGATGAATAGTCGCTCAACTTGTCCATGTCGTTGGGAAGGTCGCTGTAACGGTCTAGTTGGGCTTTAAGCACTTCATAAGTTGCGCGTGTGTCAGCATTTGCTGAGTGTGCACCTTCCAGTGTCTTGCCACAGTAGAAGCGATAGGCTGCTTCAAGTGTGCGTTGCTCTTTCTTGTGGAAAATTGTTTGCACATCAATAAAACGACAATGTGAAAAGTCAAAGTCTACTCCGCAACGACGAAATTCCTCATCGAGCATCGGTATGTCAAATCGGTTTGAGTTGTAACCTGCGATGTCGCAACCTTTAAAAATGTCGGCCAACGAGCGCGCCAATTGCTTAAATGTCGGTTCATGGGCTACCATCTCATCGGTGATGTGGTGTACAGCTGTCGCTTCTGCGGGAATCGGCATTTCCGGATTTATACGGCGTGTCTTAACTTCCTCATTGCCATTTGGCATAACTTTGATTAGAGATATCTCTACAATGCGGTCACGAGTGATGTTCACCCCTGTAGTCTCTAAGTCAAAAAATATAATAGGTTTCTTTAAATTCAGTTCCATGTGATGTTATTTGTATAAAATCCTTGGATTAGAAATCGCCAACGGCCATCGGCATCAAGAGAATGATAAGCTCTGAGTTTTCTTCATTTTCTGACAATGAGAATACTCCGGGACGACCGGGATCGCTGAGGGCGATAACGATATCTTCGGTTGATAGTGTTCCAAAGATTTCAATTAGATAGGGTACGCTAAAGCCGATTACCAATTCATCTCCGTCATAGCTACATGATATCTTTTCTTGTGCCATCGTGCAGGTGTTCACATCTTGAGCTTTAAGTTCAATCATGTTTTGTGTGATGCGGAAACGAACCAATCCACCGTTTGAATCAACAAATACTCCCACACGGCGCACTGCATTCAGAAGTTGACCGCGGTCTACTGTGACTACTCGTGGATTGTTTTGTGGAATTACACGGTTATAATCGGGGAAGTTACCCTTGATGAAACGGCAATTGAAAGTGAATGATTCGCTTTCGATTGTTGCGCATTTTCTTGTCAATGTTACGTGGATGAGCTCTTCCTTTGCAAATACATTCTTCAAGACGGTTGCAGGCTTTATTGGCATAATGCATGAGCCGGTAACGCCCGGTTCGGCCATCGAATTGGTGTATTTTACAAGCTTACGGGTATCGGTAGCTACAAATGTGATTGCTTCAGGCTTGATGTCTAGGTAAATACCCATCATTTGTGGACGGAATTCGTCTGAGCTGACTGCAAAAAGAGTGTTGTCAATACCCTTGATGATTTGCTCGGCAGGAATTATGAAATTCACAGGGTCTACGCCTTCATCTTCCTTCTTGTATTGGGGATATTCATCACCGTTCAAGCCCATGAGGTCATAATTACCGTTTGAAGATGAAATGTTTACTTCGAGATTGCTTTCGTTGATTTCAAAATTGATACCTTCATCAGGTAATTGCTTCAATAAATCAACCAAGCGTCTTGCATCAATACAAAATTTTCCCGAACCTTCTGCGTTTGATACGGGAACTCGTGCGGTGAGCGCATTTTCAGTGTCTGAACCTGAAATCGTCAATGTGTCACCGTCTAACACGAAGAGAAAGTTATTGAGAATTTGCAATGCATTTTTTGCATTTATGACTTTGCTCACTGCCGATGTGTAATTGTACAGTGTCTTGCTTGGTACCTGGAATTTCATATATGATATGGTTTTATATTTATTTCTATATCAATCAGTTATCTGGATTGTTTTTATAGCCCAATCCAATTTACAAATATAGAAAAAATTTTCCATATCAAACGCAAATTTTCTTATTAATTTATTTACACTCAATGCTCTTTGCCCTTATTTTTCCCTTTTAATGCGATGTGTGTTCTCTCTCGTGTTTTGCCATCTTTTGCTGTGATTATAACACAATAGGGGCGCAATTTTAGCTTTTTATCAGCCTAAATTGCGCCCCTAACTATTTAAATGACTTAAGCTTTATCGTTTCTCTGTGTTTCCTTCAAAGTAATTTATATAAGCTTGATTTACAAGGCGTGTACCGCCGGGAGTGGGGTAGTTGCCCGAGAAGTACCAGTCACCCGGATGATTGGGCACTGCTTCATGTAATCCGTCAAGTGTTTGATAGATAATTTCAACTTCTGCATTTATCTCAGGGCTGGTTAGCATCTGAGCAATTTTAGTTGAAATTTCCTTATCGGTGAACGGCTCATAAATAGCTTTCACACAGTTCACTTGCTCGCTTGGCTTCAACTTGAGCTGTTCCTTACAGTTGTTGTAAACATCCTCAAGTAATGACTCCTTGCCGTGGTCTTTTAGCAGTTCCACTGCCGCCTTAAATGCGATAAATTCAGCCATACGTGACATATCAATGCCGTAGTAATCGGGATAGCGCACTTGTGGTGATGATGAAACCACAACAATCTTCTTGGGATGCAGACGGTCAAGCATACGTATAATTGACTGCTTCAACGTCGTTCCGCGCACGATTGAGTCATCAATAACGACTAGATTGTCAACGTTGTTTTTAATGCAACCATAGGTTACATCATACACGTGAGCTGCCAAGTCATTACGTGATGCGCCTTCTGCAATAAATGTGCGAAGCTTGATATCCTTGATTGCCACCTTTTCAATGCGAACCTTGCGTTGGAGTATCTTGTCAAGCTCTTCACTGTTTAATGCCCCTTTGCTGTTGGCTTGGAGTATTGCCTCTGCCTTTTGGCGATTATTGAGCTCCTCAAGTCCCTCAAACATGCCGTAGAAAGCCACTTCGGCAGTGTTTGGGATGAATGAGAACACTGAATTTTCAAAGTCATTATCACAAGCCTCAAGAACTTCTTTTGCCAAATTGTGACCAAGCTCTTTGCGCTCGCGATAAATGTCGGCATCGCTACCGCGAGAGAAGTAAATGCGCTCAAATGAGCATTTCTCGTTCTTTCCCTCTCCGAGGACGTCGGTAATTTCAATTTTGCCGCTTTTTGAAACAATAATTGCGCTACCCGGTTGTAGCTCATTCACTTGACAGCGACGCACGTTTAATGCTGTTTGGATAACCGGACGTTCCGATGCTACTACAACGATTTCGTCATCATAGTAATAGAATGCCGGTCTGATTCCATGTGGGTCGCGCAAGGTAAACATGTCACCTGAGCCCGTTGCTCCACATATCACATATCCGCCGTCCCATGATGGTGATGCCGAAGTCAAGACGTTGCGTAAGTCTAGGTTATCTTCAATTGCAATGCTCAAATTTGGCCCTTCTACCTTGTCGCGATATTCGCGATACAAGCGATGGTTCTCTTTATCAAGAGCATACCCAAGTTGCTCAAGCAATACAATTGTATCACTATAAATGCGTGGATGTTGACCATGTTCAACGATGTCTTTAAACACTTCGTCAACATTTGTCATATTGAAGTTGCCACACAACAATAGGTTGCGAGAACGCCAATTGTTGCGGCGTAAAAACGGATGAACGTAGCTGATGCCTGAGCGACCTGTTGTTGAATAGCGCAAGTGACCCATATATATTTCTCCGATAAACGGCGTATATGCGTCAATTTCTTCAGCGCTCGATGTGCTATTGTCAACATTGCCCACTTGCTGATGTATCTTTGAGAATATCTCTTGGATAGCACCTGACCCTAGTGCTCGCTCGCGAAACACATATTCGTTACCGGGAACAGGGTGCATCTTTACAACTCCAACTCCGGCACCTTCTTGACCGCGGTTGTGTTGCTTTTCCATCAACAAATACAGCTTATTCAACCCATAGTCATAGGTGCCGTATTTCTCTTTGTAATACTCAAGAGGCTTCAGTAGTCGGATGATGGCGATGCCACATTCATGTTTTAATTGTTCCATATATTAATTACTTAAAGATAAGCGACAATCAAGATTTTTATTTTTTAATTCTTAGATTTCAAATACTTATTGATGCCTTGAGCCGCACGGCGTCCCGAGGCAATACATTTTACCACTAGTGATGCTCCTGTTGATGCGTCGCCGGCGGCAAACACTCCGTCAACCGATGTTGACTGGTCGCCGTTGACTTTCACATTCTTGCGAGCATCTTTTTCTGCACCAAGCTCTTCCAACAGGCCTTCTTGCACAGGATTGGTAAATCCCATTGCCAATAGCACCAATTCGGCCTTTATTACTTCGGTTTTGCCGGTGTGAATGAGATTCATGCGACCACTCTCCGGGTCTTTCTCCCACTCAACACTTTCCACTTCAACGCCCACAACTTTACCGTTTTCTCCGATAAATTTGCGTGAGTCTAGGAGCCAACGACGTGTGCACCCTTCAGCATGAGAACTTGTTGTCTTCAAGATGATGGGCCAGTTGGGCCATGGCGTGTCGGGATTATCACCTTCAGGTGGCTTAGGCATAATTTCAATCTGAGTTACTGACAAGGCGCCTTGTCGGTTGGCGGTTCCCACGCAGTCGCTACCGGTGTCACCACCACCAATTACCAACACATTCTTGCCCTTGGCCGAAATGCGGTGGTTCTTGTCAAATTCAGCTCCTGCAACAACTCTGTTTTGCTGTTGTAGAAGTTCAAGCGCATAATGCACGCCGTTAAGTTCGCGTCCCTCGATGTTGAGATTTCTTGGAACACCTGCACCTATTGTGACGCACACTGCATCATATTCCTTCTGAATATCGGCTAGGTGGATATCTTTGCCAACTTCAGTGTTGCACACAAATTGAACGCCTTCTTCACGCATAAGGTCAAGACGACGGTCAATTACACTTTTATTCAATTTGAAGTCGGGGATTCCCAATCTTAGGAGCCCGCCGATTACTTCATTTTTCTCATATACAACAACATTATGCCCCATCTGGTTCAGTTGATTGGCACATGCCAATCCCGATGGTCCCGAACCGATGATTGCAACCTTTTTACCTGAACGGCGTGACGGAATGCGAGGCGATACAATACCCTCGCTGAATGCACGTTCTGCTATTGCACATTCGTTTTCACGTATTGTCACAGGTTCATGGATTTTATATAGCACACAACTCTTTTCGCAGAGCGCAGGACAGATACGTCCTGTAAATTCCGGAAAATCATTTGTTGCTGTGAGCAATTTATAGGCACCTTCGATATCGTTGTGATAAAGTCTATCTTGCCATTCCGGTTGTTTGTTGCCCAGCGGACAGCTCCAGTGGCAGAAAGGCACGCCGCAGTCCATGCATCTTGATGCTTGCAGACGGCGGTCTTCTGAGTTCAGCGTTTGCTCAACTTCACCATAGTCTTTAACGCGGTCGGCTTTAGGACGATACCCGGCCTCTTTTCTATTGATTGTTAGAAATGCTTTAGGATTTCCCATTTTTGTCTTTAATTTACATGAAATACACTACCACGTTAATAATCTCTTTCCATTTGAGCTATCTTCTGTTGAAGCTTCTGAACTTTCTCTTCATGAAGAACTTTCTTGTACTCATAAGGAATTACCTTGATGAATTGATTGACATATTCATGCCAATTCTCAAGTATTTTAGCTGCTAGCGGGCTACGTGTATATTTGTAGTGGTTGCTTATTAAGCGATATAGCTCGCGGTTATCGCTCATGTCCTCTATCAATGATAATTCAACTGTCTCCATGTTACAGAAATAGTCAAAATTACCTGTTGGATTCCACACGTATGCGATACCTCCGCTCATACCGGCTGCAAAGTTACGTCCTGTTGAGCCGAGTACAACCGTGCGACCGCCTGTCATGTATTCACAGCAGTGGTCTCCCACGCCTTCTACTACTGCAGTAGCGCCTGAGTTACGCACACAGAAACGTTCGCCGACACGTCCGTTGATGTAAACCTCACCGCCGGTAGCTCCATAAAGCAACGTGTTACCTGCGATAATGTTTTCCTCAGGAGCAAATGTGCTGCCAACGGGTGGTACGATGATGATTTTACCGCCCGACAAGCTCTTGCCCACATAGTCATTGGCATCACCTTCCAAGCGGAATGTCATACCGCGAGTGAGGAATGATGCAAAACTTTGTCCGGCCGAGCCTTTGAACGTGCAAGATATTGTATTGTCTGGTAATCCGGCATCGCCATATTTTGTAGCTACTACACCCGAAAGCATTGCGCCCACCGAACGGTTGATGTTGGTGATTGTGAAGTCCAAGTCAACCGGCATTTGTGACTCGATAGCAGGGTAGCAACGAGCTATCAAATTGCGGTCAAGAACGTTCTCAATGTCATGATGTTGCTCGCTGACGTTGATGATAGCGTTAGTCTTGCTCTCTTGTGGGAAATATATGATTTTTGAGAAATCGAGGTGTGAAGTCTTGGATGTTGTCACATTTTCTTTGACTGTGAGCAAATCACTGCGACCAATGATTTCATCCATGCTGTGGATTCCCATCTCAGCCATTGTCTCTCTAATCTCTTGTGCAAGGAACTTGAAGAAGTTCACTACATAGGCTGAACGGCCCAAGAAGCGCTTGCGAAGCTCGGGATTTTGAGTGGCTACACCCACAGGGCAAGTATTCATGTGACACTTTCTCATCATCACGCAACCCAATACTATCAACGCACTTGTTGCAAAGCCAAATTCCTCGGCACCAAGCATTGCCATGATAATGACATCACGCGCTGTCTTCAATTGACCGTCAACTTGCAATTTTACTTGACCTCTAAGGTTGTTGAGCACAAGTGTCTGTTGAGTCTCTGCAAGACCTATTTCGGCAGGTAAGCCCGCATATCTGATTGAACTTGCAGGTGACGCGCCTGTACCACCTTCACATCCGCTGATGGTGATTAAGTCGCTCTTTGCTTTAGCCACGCCGGCAGCAATTGTGCCAACACCGCTTTCCGATACAAGTTTTACGCTGACTCTTGCTCGTGGATTTATATTCTTCAAGTCAAAGATGAGCTGTGCCAAGTCTTCGATTGAATAGATATCATGATGAGGTGGGGGAGAGATGAGGGTAATGCCAGGGATTGAGTGACGAGTCTTGGCGATAATATTATCTACCTTGAAGCCCGGCAACTGTCCGCCTTCACCCGGTTTTGCTCCTTGCGCTACCTTGATTTGCAATTCATCGGCATTTACCAGATATTCAGCTGTCACGCCGAAACGTCCTGATGCCACTTGCTTGATTGCGCTGCGAGCTGATGTGCCGTCGGCACGCGGTTTAAATCTTTCGGGGTCTTCACCGCCTTCACCTGTGTTGCTTCGTGCTCCAATCTCGTTCATCGCAATACCCAGTGCCTCGTGAGCCTCACGGCTGATTGAACCGAATGACATTGCACCGGTCACAAAGCGGTGAGTGATATTTTCTATCGGCTCTACTTCCTCAATAGGAATTGGGGTGCCTTTCTTGAAATCCAAGAAGTCGCGTATGAATATTGGCGCAGGCTTGTTGTCAACAAGTGAAGTATATTCTTTAAACTTCTTGTAGCTACCCAAGCGAGTTGCCAGTTGAAGTGTCGAAATCGTTTCAGGAGTCCATGCGTGTTGCTCACCATCCTTGCGGAATGAATAGATTCCCAAGTGACGCATTGGCGCTTCTGTGTCAAATTCTTCAGAGAAGGCTGCTTGGTGAGATGCAAGGATATCATGGCTGAGGTCTTCAATGGTGAGACCGCCTATCTTGCTTACCGTGCCTCCAAAATATTGATTGCAAAGTTCATCGCTCAAGCCGATAGCTTCAAATAATTGGGCGCCCTTGTAGCTCGTGAGAGTTGAGATACCCATTTTTGACATGATTTTCAGCAAGCCCTTGTCGATGGCTTTGATATAATTCTTTGTTGCTGTGTTATAGTCAAGTTGGATTTCCTTGTCGTTGACCAAGCGGTCAATTACGGCAAATGCCAAATATGGATTCACAGCACTTGCTCCATATCCCGACAGCAATGCAAAGTGCATTACTTCACGTGCATCAGCGGTTTCAACAATCAACGCTGTCTGTACACGCTTTTTGCAGTCTATCAAGTGATGATGCACTGCCGATGTTGCGAGCAATGACGGAATCGGCGCATTTTCAGCATCTACACTGCGGTCTGAGAGCACGATGTAGTTGCAACCTTCATCAACCGCCTTTTCTGCTTCTTCACACAAGCGTTGGATGCCTTTTCTCAATCCTTCGTGACCGTCTTTCACGGCAAATGTCATCGAAAGTTTGCGTGTGTTGAAGCCCTTATATCTCAAGTTGCACAGCAAGTCTAATTCGCGATTGGTAAGGATTGGCCGCTTAAGCTCAACCATCTTACACAAATCGGGGGTTGGGTCCATCAAGTTGAGGTTGATAGCACCGATGTAGCTGTCAAGGCTCATCACAAGCTCTTCACGCAACGGGTCAATCGGCGGGTTGGTGACCTGAGCAAAGTGTTGGCGGAAGTAACTGTACATTACTTGACCTTGCGAGCTCAATACGGCAAGCGGAGTGTCATTACCCATTGAATTGATTGGCTCTTTGCTGTCAACAACCATCGGGGTGATGATGCGCTCAACTTCCTCGCGGTGATAAGAGAATGCTCTCAACAAGCGGTCAAAGTTGGCAACCGTATTTTCTACTTTACGGCCTGAGTTTATCTTGTCAAGCTTGATGCGGTTAAGTGACAACCAGTCGCGATAAGGAAATTCCGATGCCAGCATCTTCTTTAGCTCTGCATCGTGAAGCACCTTAGCTTGCTCCATATCCACCATCAACATCTTTCCCGGACGCAGACGGCCCTTTTCCTTAACTTCAGAAGCGTCAAATGCAAGTACGCCCATTTCTGAAGCGATAACCATCGTGTCGTTGTTTGTGATTAGATAACGGGCAGGTCTCAAACCATTGCGGTCAAGCATACCGCCGGCATATCGTCCGTCGCTGAACAACAACGTTGCCGGACCGTCCCATGGCTCCATCAAGATTGAATGATATTCATAGAACGCCTTTAATTCAGGCGATATCGGGTTCTTGTCGTTGAAACTTTCAGGAACAAGCATTGCGAGCGCGCGAGGCAAGCTCATGCCGCCCATGACAAAGTATTCAAGCACATTATCAAGCGATGCACTGTCGCTCATGCCCTCTTGAACGATAGGGGTGAGGTCGGCATCACCGAAGGCTGCAGGTTTAAGCACACATTCGCGCGCTTTCATCCACATGCGGTTTCCCTGAATTGTGTTTATCTCGCCGTTGTGGCCCAACATTCTGAACGGTTGAGCAAGTGCCCATGTCGGGAATGTGTTGGTGCTGAAACGTGAGTGAACCAGCGCCATTGCTGTGGTGAAATGCGGGTTCATCAAGTCGGGGAAATAATATCTTAATTGTAGCGATGACAACATACCCTTGTACACGATATTCTTTGATGACAAAGACACGATGTAAAAGTCTTCCTTGTCGGGTAATGCTGTTTCGGCTATCTTCTTTTCAATTTTACGACGTAATATGTAAAGTCGTGGTTCTATCGGGTCATTAGATACTTCATCTGCAATAAATATCTGCTTGATGACCGGCTCGGCGCTGCGAGCCACCGCTCCAAGTTGACTGTTATTGGTGGGAACGTCACGCACAGGCAAGAATGACAAGCCTGCTTCGATAACTTCTCTTTCGATTAGATCAAGTATAATGTTTTGCGATTCTTCATTCTTTGGAAGGAATATAAGTCCTGTACCATATCGGCCTTTTTCAGGTACTGCGATACCTTGCAGCAATATAAATTCGTGAGGAATTTGAACCATGATACCTGCACCGTCACCGGTTTTTGCATCTGCGCCTTCTGCGCCGCGGTGTACCATGTGTTCAAGTACTTGTAGACCTTTCTCTACGAGCTGATGTGATTTCACGCCCCTGATGTTTACCAGGAGTCCTACACCACAAGCATCTTTCTCATATCTCGGGTCATATAGGCCTTGTGCTTTAGGTAATTTGTTGTACATGTGTAAATCTGTCTTGTGTAGTTAACTATTTAGATAGGCAATGCCCAGCGGCTCAATTAAGAGCCGTGGGTCATTACTTTCTCACCATTTAATGGGTGCCTTTAGGGCTTTTTATGACGTATAACAATTTTTTATTGTTAGCGAATGAAAAGCAATTCGCGATACTTGGGCAATGGCCACATCTCGTTGTCAACCATTAGCTCAAGTTTGTCAATGTGATAGCGGATTGTTTCCATGCAAGGAACAACGGTATCGTGATATGCAATTGCTTTTTCACGTTCATCGGTGATGCGGTTAGCAACCTTGCGAGCTTCAACCATTTGTTCCACTTGTGACTTGATGTTTGTCATGTGGTAAGAAATCTTTTCGATGGTTGGAAGGTCTTGTGATGCGATTTCGTCACCCTTTTCACCTGCAAAGAGGCTCTTCATCTTAACCACGTTGTCAACGAGGAATGATTGATAGCGGGTAGCCACGGGGATGATGTGGTTGATGGCGAGGTCGCCGAGTACACGTGCTTCGATTTGAATCTTCTTGGTGTACATTTCCCATTTCACCTCGTTGCGCGCTTCAAGCTCGATGCGTGAGAACACCTTGGTGCGGGCAAACATTTCTTCTGATGATTTGCTCAAATATGCATCAAAGATGAGCGGTGCTGAGGTCTCGCAGTCGAGGCCGCGGCGTGCTGCTTCTTCTTTCCATTCGTCGCTATATCCGTTGCCGTCAAAGTGGATAGCCTTAGACTTAGTGATAAGTGTCTTAATTTCTGCAAGAAGTGCGTGAGTCAATTCTTGACCTTCGGCAAGACGTGCTTCAACTTTAGCGTGGAAGTCATTCAATTGGTCAGCTACTGCTGCGTTGAGTGCTATCATTGCTGATGCACAGTTTGCGCTTGAACCCACTGCACGGAATTCAAAACGGTTTCCGGTGAATGCAAATGGGCTGGTGCGGTTACGGTCGGTATTGTCGATGAGGATTTCCGGAATTTGGTTAACACCCACTGTGATACCTTCTTTTCCACCGATGTTGAACAACTCGTCTTTATCGCTGTGTTCGAGCTTGTCAAGAATTTGAGCAAGTTGTGAACCGGTAAAGATTGAGATGATTGCAGGTGGTGCTTCGTTGGCGCCTAGACGGTGTGCATTGGTTGCTGACATGATTGATGCCTTGAGCAATGCATTGTGGGTGTGTACTGCTGCCATTACGTTGACAACAAATGTCACAAATTGCAAGTTTGCCATTGGAGTCTTGCCCGGCGCAAACAACAATGTGCCTGTATCGGTTCCCAAGCTCCAGTTATTGTGCTTACCTGAACCGTTGATACCTGCAAATGGCTTCTCATGGAGCAACACGCGGAAGTTGTGGCGACGTGCTACTTCTGCCATTACTGACATCAACAACAAGTTGTGGTCGTTGGCAAGGTTGGTTTCTTCAAAGATTGGAGCTAACTCAAATTGGTTAGGTGCAACCTCGTTGTGTCTTGTCTTTGCAGGAATACCCAAGCGGTGACATTCAATTTCAAGGTCAAGCATGAATGCTTCAACACGTGAAGGAATTGCACCGAAGTAGTGGTCTTCGAGCTGTTGGTTCTTGGCACTCTCGTGGCCCATCAATGTGCGGCCGGTCATTACCAAGTCGGGGCGTGCTGAGTAAAGTGCTTCATCAACGAGGAAGTATTCTTGTTCCCAGCCAAGGTATGATAATACGTGCTTAACTTCGGGGTCAAAGTATTTTGCAACTGAAGTTGCTGCTTTGTCAACACTGTTAAGCGCTCTCAATAGCGGAGTCTTGTAGTCAAGTGATTCACCTGTGTATGAGATGAAAATTGTGGGAATACACAATGTCTCGTCAAGAATGAATGCCGGTGAAGAGATATCCCATGCTGAATAACCGCGTGCTTCAAATGTGTTGCGGATACCACCGTTAGGGAAGCTTGATGCGTCAGGCTCTTGTTGTACAAGTAGCTTTCCTGAGAAGTCTTCAACTACGCCACCTTTTCCGTCGTGGTCGATAAATGCATCATGCTTTTCAGCTGTTCCATCAGTCAATGGGTGAAACCAGTGTGTGTAGTGTCGAGCGCCGTTATCTATGGCCCATTGCTTCATCCCTGCTGCAACGCTATCAGCGATTTCGCGTGATAGGGGCTCTTTATTGTCAATTGCGCTTACAAGTGCTTCATAGGTCTTTGCCGGTAGATATTGGAACATCTTTTGGCGGTTAAAAACCTTTTCGGCATAGTACTCTGTAGGACGTTTTGACGGTATTTCTACTGCTACCGCTTTGCGATCAAACGCCTCTTCAACAACTTTAAATCTTAACTTTGACATGATTCCTTTTTGTGTTTAATATTTGTTGTTAGCGAATTTATTATCTGATTCGTGTGGTATGCCTATAAACAAGCAATCGCCCCCTCTTGCAATATCCCGTAACTTGTGTACGTGAACTTCCTATTTAGCAGGATTGGCAAGTGAGTGCGGTTGGTTTTCATTGTTATGGCGTTTTTAGTGAGTTCCTTAAATCTTCTTGGGTAGTGGATAATCGCCATGGAACACTGTGTGGACTGTGCCGGTCAGCATAACGTGATTGTTGGTTTCCCACGTTATCGTGCAGTCGCCGCCGGGTAACGTGATTGTGACTTCTCTTTCCAGAAGCCCGTTCAGCACTCCCGCTATCGTCGAGGCGCACGCCCCGGTCCCACATGCCATGGTTTCGCCCGAGCCTCTTTCCCAGACTCTCACTCGCGCATGACTGCGGTCCTTGATTTCCACAAACTCAATATTGGCACTGTCCAGCCAGATGGGGTTGCTTTGCAACGCTATTGATTCATCCTTGAGGTTTATCTCTGCGACATTGTCAACAAAGATTACTCCATGAGGATTTCCCATCGAGATAGCAGTGAGATTGAATTTTCCTGTCGATTTGTTAATATAGGGGGTCTCTACTTCGGCTTGCAACATATCATCGTTGGCTGTTGAGGGCTCGCCCATATCAACGGTCACAACGTTTACTTCTCCATCCTCTACCTTGAGGTGGAGCACTTTGATGCCGCCAAGCGTTTCGAGGGTTACCGATTCTTTTTCCGAAAGCTTGCAGTCGTGGATGAATTTGCCCACACAGCGGCTTCCGTTGCCACACATTCTCGCGATTGAACCGTCGGCATTATAAATATGCATTCTGAAGTCGGCTACTGTTGATGACATCACAAATATCAAGCCATCTGCGCCTATGCCGAAATGTCGGTCGCACATCTTGCGCGCCAACTCGGCCAAGTCAACTGCCGGTAGCGGGCCTTTTGTGCCGTCAACGACTATGAAATCGTTGCCCAAACCATGCATTTTTATAAACTGTATCGTTTTGTCCATTTCGTGATTGAATGATGTTGCTAAAAGAATACGCTACAAAGTTACACCATTTTGATAGAAAAACAAATTATTTTACAACTTTTTTTCAATATTTTTTGTCGATACCTTTCAAAATGACTTGCATTTTGCTTGTTATTGCTGTTTTATGTATCCTAAAATTGTTAATTATTATACATCTTGCCACTAATTCGTTTATTCTACCCCTAAAACGAAATAATATTGCTTTCATTTTGGTATCTGAACTCTACCCAATTTTTATTTTACTTTTAAATGTAAATGTTGAATAAAAAATGTAATATTATCTACCTCAATAGCTTATTTTTAAAAAATTCACATTTTCGTATAACTAAATTTCATTATATTTGCAATTACGAAAATTAATCAAAAACAAAAATAATAATCCAATAACAACCTCATCAATGGAAAACAAAATCAAAAAAGAGTTTAGTGAACGTTTTGGCGCTGACGGCGTGCTCTATGCTTCAGCCGGTCGTATCAACTTAATCGGTGAACACACTGACTATAACGGCGGTTTCGTGTTCCCCGGCGCTATTGACAAGTGCATCATGGCTGAAATCAAGCCCAACGGCTTAGATAAAGTACGCGTATATTCTATTGATATAGATGATTATGCTGAATTTGGCCTCAATGAAGAAGATGCTCCCGAGCAACAATGGGCTCGCTACATCTTTGGCGTTTGTCGCGAAACTATCAAGCGCGGTGGTGACGTTAAGCCTTTTGACGCTGTATTCGCAGGTAACGTACCCCTAGGCGCAGGCTTGTCTTCATCAGCTGCCCTCGAAAGCTGCTTCGCTTTTGCTCTCAATGACTTGTATAACGATAACAAGATTGATAAATTTGAATTGGCTCGCATCGGTCAATCTACCGAACACAACTATTGCGGTGTAAACTGCGGTATCATGGACCAATTCGCTTCTGTTTTCGGTAAAAAAGACCACTTGATGCGTCTCGACTGCCGTTCAATGGAATTTGAATACTTCCCATTCAAGCTCGTGGGCTATCGCTTGGTTCTCGTTGACTCTCGCGTTAAACACGAACTCGTGGATTCTCCTTACAACAAACGTCGCGAATCTTGCGAACGTGTTGCTGCTAAGCTCGGTATCGAAACTTTGCGTGACGCTTCTTTTGAAGACCTCGAAGCTATTAAGGGCCAAATCTCTGAAGAAGATTACAAGCGCGCTTACTATGTTATCGGTGAAAAGCAACGCGTACTTGACGTGTGCGACGCTCTTCAACGCGGTGACTATGAAACTGTTGGCGAACGTATGTACCAAACTCACGAAGGTATGTCTAAACTTTATGAAGTTTCTTGTGAAGAACTTGACTACCTCAACGACATCGCTCGCGAATGTGGCGTAACCGGTTCTCGTATCATGGGTGGCGGTTTCGGTGGTTGCACCATCAACCTCGTTAAGGATGATTTGTATGAAAACTTCATCGCTACTGCTATCAAGAAGTTCAATGCCAAGTATGGTCACGAGCCCAAAATCTATGACGTTATCGTCAGCGACGGTGCTCACAAGTGCTAATTCCTAGTTTCATAAAATCATCACAGAAATTATGAATATCTCAACTAAAAGAGTTGCTTCCCCCAAGGGTGAGGTAACTCTTTATACCATAACAAACGCTTCAGGCGCTTCTGTTACCTTGTCAACCGTTGGTGCAGGTATTGTTTCAATTGTAGTTCCCGATGCTAAGGGTAATTTGGCCGATGTTGTCCTCGGTTATGACAACGCCGCCGATTATTTCTATGACGGCCCTTGCGCCGGCAAAGTCCCCGGTCGTTATGCCAACCGCATCGCTCGCGGTCACTTCTCTCTCGATGGCGTTGATTACACTCTAGCCATCAACAACGGCCCCAACGCTCTCCACGGCGGTCCCGAAGGCTACCAAAATCAAATTTGGGAAGCTGAAGCTCACGACAATCAAGTTGTGTTCTCTCACGTTAGCCCCGACGGTGATGAAGGCTACCCCGGCAACCTCAAGGTGCAAGCCATCTACACTTGGAGCGAAAGCAATGAGCTGTCTCTCCAACTCAAGGCTGTCACTGACCGCAAAACAATCATCAACCTCACTAACCACGCTTATTTCAACCTCTCGGGCCACAACTCAGGTTCGGCATTGGACCACACTCTCCGGCTCGCTTGCTCTAAATATTTGCCCACCGACGATACCCTCATCCCTGAAGGCGTAATCGCTCCCGTGGCAGGCACTCCAATGGATTTCACCACTCCTCACGCCATAGGTCGTGACATCAAGGCTGATTTCCCCGCTCTCGTTTATGGCAAGGGTTACGATAACTGCTGGGTGGTTGACGACTACACTCCCGGTAAGGTTCAACTCGTGGCTCGTCTTGAAGATGACAAGTCAGGTCGCATTCTCGAAGTGTTGACCAACCAACCTGCCGCTCAAGTTTACACCGCCAACTGGATGGAAGGCTGCCCCGTGGCTAAGCAAGGTCATGTCTATCACGACTATGACGGCGTCGCTATCGAGTGTCAAGATATGCCCGATGCCCCCAACCACGACAATTTCCCTTCAACCGTGCTTAATCCCGGTGAAACTTTCAACCGTACAATAATATTTTCATTTAAAAATAAGTAATCAAAATTATGAAACCAACTCTATTTGTTCTTGCTGCCGGTATGGGTAGCCGTTACGGTGGTCTCAAGCAACTTGACCCGCTGGGCCCCCACGGAGAAACCATTATGGACTATTCAATCTATGATGCTATCCAATCAGGTTTCGGTAAAGTAGTATTTGTCATCCGCAAAGATTTTGAAAGCGATTTCCGCGCAAAAATCCTCTCAAAATATGAAGGCCACATTCCTGTAGAAGTTGTTTTCCAATCAACCGATAAACTTCCTGAAGGTTACACTTGTCCTGCTGACCGCACCAAACCTTGGGGTACTAACCACGCTGTTATGATGGGTAGCAAGGTTATCAACGAGCCGTTTGCTGTTATCAACGCTGATGACTTCTATGGCCGTGATGCTTTCCAAGTTATCGCTAAGGAACTTCAACGTCCTCGCGACCGCAAGGGCGACTACTGCATGGTAGGTTTCCGTGTGGGCAACACTATGACCGAAAACGGTTCAGTGGCTCGCGGTGTTTGCGAAAACAAGGATGGTCTCTTGACTTCAGTTGTTGAGCGCACTGCTATCAGCTATGACGAAAACGGCAAAATCGTGTTCACTGACGAAAACGGTGTTGTTCAAACTCTCGCTCCTTCAACTCCCGTTTCAATGAACCTCTGGGGCTTCACTCCCGACTATTTCGAATTCAGCGAACGCGAATTCCGCAAATTCCTCGACCGTGACCTCAACACCCCGAAAGCTGAATTCTTCATTCCTCTCGTAATTGATACTCTCATCAATTCAGGCGAAGCTACAGTTAAGGTCCTTGACACTGATTCTAAATGGTTTGGCGTTACTTACGCTGCTGACCGTCCCGGCGTTGTTGAGAAATTTGCTCAACTCCACGCTGAAGGCCTCTATCCTGAAAAAATGTTCTAATCCCGAGGCTTAGAATTAAAATATTCTTGAATCCCCGTGTCGGTGAGTTTTCCTCTCATCGTGCGGGGATTTTTGGTACTATAGCCTGTGAGCGATTTTAATGGCATTTTTAGCCACTTTAGGTGTCGGCTGTGCAATTCCCTTACTGGAGGTCAAACGGAGCTTGCAAGGGGCTTTAAAACCGCTGTAGTGCGTTATTTCATTCATGGTACTGAAAATTCTGCGTGTCTCACCTGCAAACAGGTCAAAAAACGCACTTGTTGAGCATGCGGTGACCAGCGCACAAGTTTTCCCTTTGTGAAGAGGGCGGGGGATACCGCTTTTTGACTCCCCGATAAATGCCGGCACCATGCGGTCAAGCAATAATTTCAGTTGGCCGCTCATGTTTCCCCAATAAACAGGGCTGCCCATGACAAGCCCGTCGCAGTGCTCAATTAACCGTGCCACGCGGTGGGCATCATCTTGTGGCATTACGCATTGGCGCGTCTCGCGGCACTTCATGCATCCGCGACACGGCGCAAACGTCAAATCTCCGGCGTCAACCCAGTCAACATTATTGCCCAAATTTCTCAATTCGTCAGCGATAATGCGCAGCATTTGTGCCACATTGCCGTTTTTGCGCGGGCTGCCGTTAAGTATCACATAATTTTTGCTCATAATTACCACATTTTTTTACTGTGCCACAAAATTACACATTTTATTCCTATTTCTTTGATTGTCTGAATAAAAAATACGAACTTTGCACCTTGAATACTAAACCATTAAATCATTAAAATTACAATGACTACCAATATCACTAAGGATGTTCTGTACATAGGCGTGGATGACCTTAATCTTGACCTCTTTGAGAGCCAATATGTTGTCCCTGAAGGTGTTTCCTATAATTCTTATGTAATTGTTGATGAAAAAATTACAGTGATGGACACTGTTGATGCCCGCAAAACCGCCGAGTGGCTCGATAACCTCGCCGAGGCGCTCAACGGCAAGCTCCCTCACTATCTCGTTGTTCAACACATGGAGCCCGACCACGCTGCAAGCATCGGCGCTTTCATGGCTAAATATCCTGAAACTAAGATTGTTGCCACTCAAGCTGCCATCAAGATGATGCCTCTTTACTTTGAAGACGTTGACTTCACCTCTTCATGCATCGCAGTCAAGGAAGGCGATACTCTCTCGCTAGGTAATCACACTTTGCGTTTTGTCATGGCACCGATGGTCCACTGGCCTGAAGTTATGGTGACTTTTGACGAAACAGAAAATATACTTTTCTCAGCCGATGCGTTCGGCAAATTCGGTGCGCTCTCGGTTGAAGCCGATTGGGCTTGCGAGGCTCGCCGCTATTATTTCAACATCGTCGGAAAATACGGCGCTCAAGTGCAAGCACTGTTGAAAAAAGCATCAGCACTCGACATCAAGACCATTTGTCCGCTCCACGGCCCTGTTCTCACCGAAAACCTCGGCTACTACCTCGGCCTATACAACACCTGGAGCAGCTACGAGCCCGAAAATGAAGGCGTTTTGGTGGCTTATGCCTCTATCCACGGCAACACTGCCGAGGCTGCTCTCAAGCTTGCCGAAATCCTTCGCCAAAAAGGCTGTCCCAAGGTTGCGGTATCCGATTTGACACGCGACGACCAAGCCGAGGCTGTGGAAGACGCATTCCGCTATCCACGTTTGGTTGTGGCCGCCTCAACCTATGATGCATCGGTATTCCCACCGATGTACAGCTTCCTCCACCACCTGCAATCCAAGAACTACTGCAAGCGCCGTGTGGCAATCATCGAAAACGGTTCATGGGCGCCCGTGGCAGGTAAAGTCATGAAGGGCATGTTTGAACAAATGAAAAACATCGACATCGTCCCCGAGACAGTCACCCTCCGCGGCTCCCTCAAGAAAGCCGACATCCCCGCCCTCGACGCCCTCGCCACCGCCCTCCTCAAGTAATACCCATCGTAGAGGGGAGAGGCGACGGCGTTAGCTGTCGCCTCGCCTATGTGGCAGCGCCACATAATAAGCATAGCCTAGGGTGAGGGCGGCAGCGCCCCCGACACCCTAGGTAAGCATCAAGAAGAACTGCAGAAGTGCCTTTAGGTACTTCAGGTAAAACTATTGTGTACCTAAAGGCACACTTCCTTTTTTTGTAAGTATACCCACAGTATCGGGGGCTCCGCCGCCCTCACTGTGGGCTAGATTTATAATGCCGCTACACGGCATATCTCATGTGGCTAACGCCACAATCTTGGTGGTACCCCATCATCATCCCGTCCGGGGACAGGCACCCCCGTGCCGGAACGTGAAGGCCGAAAAAACAAATGTTGCCTGAAGGGCAACCAACTGAATCTACAGTCGTTTGCCCTCCGGGCAAAGATATATGGGCGTGACCTCGCTGCCCCGTACGCAACGCCGTCGGCGTTCCATACGGCTATTCAAAAATGTTTGCCTTCCAGGCAAAGATACCACATCATCGGCGCCACAATCTTGGTGCATCCCATCATCATCCCGTCCGGGGACAGGCGTCGTCGGGGCGCCGTCGGGGCGAGGCGACGGCGTGGTGTCCAGAGAGGGGACATTTTATTGTCTGGAAGACAATCATTTTTTGAATAGCCGGGGCCAATCGTCGAGAGACGATTGGCTCCGGAACGTGAAGGCCGAAAAAACAAATGTTGCCTGAAGGGCAACCAACTGAATCTACAGTCGTTTGCCCTCCGGGCAAAGATATATGGGCGTGACCTCGCTGCCCCGTACGCAACGCCGTCGGCGTTCCATACGGCTATTCAAAAATGTTTGCCTTCCAGGCAAAGATACCACATCATCGGCGCCACAATCTTGGTGATACCCCATCATCATCCCGTTCGGGGACAGGCGTCGTCGGGGCGGGGTGGTGGCGTGAGGATACAAGAAAGGCTCCAGGGGGAGGGTGTTCCCGGCTCTGGAGCCTTTGTTATAAATAGACTATGGTTAATTTAAAACGGTCTATGTAATTAG
>CAYTFG010000003.1:0-35842 GCA_964436925.1 uncultured Bacteroides sp.
CTCATAAAAAGTGACGACGTCAAGAAACTCAAAATCTCGTCAATGAAGGACGTGGGATTATTGGCTCCAAACTTCTACATTCCCAACTACGGTTCGCGCATGACATCAACTATTTATGTGAGAGGTCTTGGCGCACGCATTGACCAACCGGCAATGGGATTAAACGTTGATAATGTACCCATCCTCAATAAAGACAACTACGACTTCGACCTCGTTGATATTGACCACATCGAAGTCTTGAGAGGCCCGCAAAGCACTCTCTACGGCCGTAACACCATGGGTGGATTGGTCAACATTTACACCACATCTCCGCTTCGTTATCAAGGACTTAGAGCTCTCGCCGAATATGGCAAAGCCAATTCTTACAAGGCCTCTATTTCCTATTACGACATGCTTTCTGACGTACTCGGCATGGGTGCAAGCGCTTACTTCACTTCCACCGACGGTTTTTTCACCAATCTATACAACGGCAAGAAAGTCGACAAGGAGAAACAAGGCTCATTCCGCTGGAAAACAGCTTGGCGCCCGGGCACTCAATGGTCGGTAGACAACACAGCATCAATCTCCATCACTCGCCAAGGCGGTTACCCTTACGAATCACTCGCCTCTGGCCTAATCAGCCACAACGACACCTGCTTTTATCGTCGCACCGGCATCACCGATGGGTTGACAGCTAAATGGAGTTACCGAAATATCTCTATTTCAAGCATTTCCAGCTTCCAATACATCGCCGATAACATGACTCTTGACCAAGATTTCTTACCCGATGACTACTTCACACTCACTCAGCGTCGACACGAATGGGCTATCACTGAAGATGTTATCGCTCGCGGTCATGTAAAACAATACAACTGGTTGGCAGGCGTATTTGGATTCCACCGCGCAACCGACATGTGGGCTCCGGTAATCTTCCACGAGGATGGCATAAACCGACTGATTACCTACAATCGCAACATCATAAACCCCACATACCCAATCTATTGGGACGAAGACCGCTTTGCTCTAAACAGCGACTTCAAAATGATAACCAATGGAGTGGCACTTTACCACCAAAGTAACTATGCCACAGGCAATTGGGACTTTACCCTTGGACTTCGTATCGACTACGAAAAATCAAGCTTGAAATACCACAGCTATTGCTCTTCAAGCTACTCCACTTTCCACAAAGAAGATGACGGGACACTCAACTATTTCAGCACTAGCGCTGTTGAAGTAAATGACAACGATAAAATTTCAAAAGACTTTATGGAATTACTCCCCAAATTTACCATCAACTACCATCTACCGTTGAACAACTCATCGGTTCACGGCACCATTTCAAAAGGGTACAAATCGGGAGGTTTCAACACACAAATGTTCAGCGATGTCCTTCAACAACGCATCATGGAACTTATGGGACTATCAATGAACTACAAAGTTGACGAAATTATCGGCTACAAACCTGAAGTCAGTTGGAACTACGAGTTGGGCACCCATTTAGAAAGCAACGACAGCCGATTCTCAATCGACATTGACGCCTTCTACATCGCTTGCCGCGACCAACAATTGACCATGTTCCCCACCGGCGTTACAACAGGCCGCATAATGACCAACGCAGGTAAGACAAACAGTTACGGCGTTGAAGTATCTGCATCCTACCGTCCCACCGACGCATGGACTTTTAATGCAAGTTATGGATACACTCATGCCACGTTTAAAGAATTCAACAACGGCATCAACGACTACGCCGGGAAACGTCTACCATACGCGCCGGCTCAGACTCTTGCAGCTGCCGCAAACTACAGCTTGAATATCGGCACAAAATCCTCGCTTGATTTAAACGTAAACATGAGAGGCATTGGTGACATATACTGGAACGAAGCAAACACTGTAAAACAGCCGTTCTATGCGCTCCTCAACGCATCTATCACCTACCAACGACCCAATTATTCAGTGAGCATATGGAGCGACAACATCACGTCGACAAAATATGCAACATTTTACTTCGTTTCGATAGGAAATTCATTTGTCCAACGAGGCAATCCTCTCAGAGCCGGCGTTACACTCCGTCTCAATCTTCCAAAGCAATAAATAAAACAAATTACAATATCTATTAAAATTCAGTGATATGAAAAAAATCTCATTAATTTTCTTCTCTTTAATCGCCTTACTATCATTCTCTTCTTGCGACACAAATGCAGGTGACCAAAAAATGACACAGTACTATTCCAACTGTTTCAACGATGTTATCGACATCAAAGGCGGTACTGAGAATATCTTTACAGGTGTTTCTTATTCAATTGAATACAACTACACTCAAGCAACGGCCAATGTTACAATCTCAGGCCTCAAACTCAGCAACTCAAGCTCAATCTCAAGCATCACCATCCCCGACTTGTCATGGTCATACGATTCAGACGGATGGAGAACCATCAAGAGCACCTATGCAGTAACAAGCTCAGGCGTTACTTTCTCTGACATAAAGATTGCATTCCTTGACCGTTACAGCGGCACAAGCTATATTCCGGCTGTAGAAATCCACTACACCGTTAACGACCAATACCAAGTCTACTCAGTGTCTAAGCAACAATTCATGTTTGGTACAACAACCAGCACATGCACCGACGCTTCAGCTTCAGAAATGTTCTTCTCTAACGCTGACAGCTACTACGGATTTGACATTGACACTGACACCAAAACAGCTAATGTTTACCTCTATAACGCACAATTCCTCAGCACAATGCCTCAATTGTCAAACATGCAGTTTGCCAACCTCCCATTCACCGTTAAATCAGGTAACATTACAATCAAGCAAGATGCAGATGACGTGTTGACTCCTTCAATCAGCAGCACCCCCTACCCTGCATTCCCTATCACCAACTTCAATGCTTACCTCAGCTCGGCAAACGGCTCAATCTCATTCACTTGTGCCTACAAAGATGTTCCATTTGACATCCTCTGCCAAGCAACAAGCACACCCACTTCAACTACAACCGCAGAATAACCGGTACAAATCAAAATAATCGCTTCGATGGGGCAAGCCACATATACATGGCTTGCCCCTAATTTTTTACTAATTTATAGCATTTTATCATTGTTAAACAATTTTATAAAACACGTCAAAATGCGTAGTTTATTAGGATACAACTATCACATTTAAACTATCTTCCAACAAACCTAACCATATAGTAATCATATCAGTTGGAGAAATTGTACACTAATTGGTATTTTTGTTTATTTTCCTAAAATTCAATTTGATATTTTGAGACAATTTTGTTACATTTGCAGTTGGAAATTGATGAAGCAGACGCTAAGACCTTACACTCTGACCCTAACATTGTGATTGTTAGCAATATAAACGCAGTGATAGAGCCACCATATAGGGCCGTATATCAATTTTGATATTAATATTGCAAAAATTACAGAGTAAATATATGATATCTTTAGACATTTTTGGAATTCAGAACAATGCATTGCTCGCTGTTGTAGCTGCGCTCACCGGCGCCGGCTTGGTAGGCTTGGCAATGTGGCTTGCAGGCTTAATTTCGCCCAAGTCGTTCAATCCTCAAAAGGGCGAAGCCTATGAGTGTGGTATACCAACGCGCGGCGAATCTATGTCGCAATTCAAAGTAGGCTATTACCTTTTTGCTATTCTTTTTCTAATGTTTGATGTTGAAACAGTATTCTTGTTCCCTTGGGCTGTCAAGATGAGAGAACTCGGCACACAAGGCATCATCAGCATTGCAGTATTTTTCGGCGTTTTAGTGCTAGGCCTCATTTATGCTTGGCGGAAAGGAGCTCTTGAATGGAAGTAACAACAAAGAGCATGCCTTATGACGCATGGAAAGACAACGAGTATATCGAAAAGTTGGTAGAAGAGCTTAACGCCAACGGCACAAACGTTATCGTTGGTACCTTTGACAAGCTCATCAACTGGGGCCGTTCCAATTCTATATGGCCATTAACATTCGCAACCAGCTGCTGCGGTATTGAATTTGTATCACTAGGTGCAGCACGTTTTGATATGGCACGTTTCGGATGGGAAGTTGCTCGTTCATCCCCACGCCAAGCTGACTTCATGATGGTTGCAGGAACAATTGTAAACCGCATGGTGCCGGTATTCCGTCGTCTATACGACCAGCTTGCCGAGCCAAAATATGTGATAGCATGTGGCGGATGTGCAATTTCAGGTGGACCATTCCGCAAGTCATACCACGTTGCCAAAGGTATCGGTGATATCGTTCCGGTTGACGTGTATGTTCCAGGATGTCCTCCACGTCCCGAGGCAATGATATATGGAATCATGCAACTTTCACGCAAAATCAAAGTTGAAAAATTCTTTGGTGGCGTAAACCGTCAAGAAAAACAACAAGAATTTCTTGAAAACCACCCTGTGCAAGACTAACGACTTGCATAATATTAGTCTCAGATAAGCAAATTATTAACTAAGTATATACCTATCATATAAAATGGCAAATACGCAAGAAAAAATTGCCAAATTGTTTCCCCAAGCAACCTTTGAAGAGGGCGATACACTATTGATTAACATTCCTGATAATCAATGGCATGACTTAGCAAAGACTCTACGCGACGACGAGGATTTCAGCTATGATTACCTCGTGACGATAGTAGGTATGGATTGGACCGACAAACTCGGCGCAGTCTACTACTTAATGTCAACAAAGCGTAACGATACAATCTCAGTAAAGGTAACTACTACCGACCGAGAGAACCCCATGCTCCACAGTGTTGCTGACTTGTGGAGCATTGCATGTCTATTAGAACGTGAAGTTTATGATTTCTTCGGAATCATATTCATCAACAACCCTGACATGCGTCGACTATTCCTCAACATTGACTGGGTGGGATATCCTTTGCGCAAAGATTATGACGCAAATCCCGAATTAAACCCCGTGTCAATCGAAAACGAACGTCAAAGCGACACAACCAACACTTGGGTAGAGAAAGAAGATGGCACAATCGAAAAGAAAGAGGTTAACGTGTTTAACCCCGAAGATTTTGTTGTAAACATCGGCCCGCAACACCCTGCAACTCACGGTGTATTACGTTTCCGCACAGCCGTTGACGGTGAGGAAATCAAGAAAATTGACGTGTACATGGGTTACATCCACCGTGGTGTTGAAAAATTGTGTGAAGGACTCACCTATCCACAAACACTTCACTTCTTTGACCGTCTCGATTACTTCTCAGCTCACAACTATCACCACGGAGTGTGCATGCTTTATGAAAAAGCATTAGGCATTGAAATCAGTCGCCGTGCACAAGTTATACGTGTGATGATGGACGAATTGTCACGTATAGCAAGTCACTGCTTGTTTATCGGTACTTACTGTATGGACCTCGGTGCTACAACAATGTTGTTCTACACATTGCGTGTACGCGAGCAAATACTTGACATCATGGAACGTACATGTGGTGCCCGCATGACTTTCAACTATGACTGCATAGGTGGTGTAATGCAAGACATCTATCCTGAGTTCCAAAAAGACGTAAAAGCATTGCTAGCTGTACTTCCTGCCAACATTAAAGAATACAACAAAGTGTTCACCGGCAATGTTATTGCAAAGAACCGTATGGAAAAAGTTGGTATCTTGACACGTGAAGATGCAATCTCATACGCAGTTACAGGTCCTTCAGGCCGTGCAAGCGGATGGGCATGCGATATGCGTAAATTGCGTCCTTACAGCATTTACAACGAGCTCGAATTTGATGAATGCTTGGCAACCGAAGGTGACTCAATGGCACGTTTCAAGGTGCGTATCGCTGAAATGGAACAATCAGCACGTATATTGGAACAACTTGTTGATAACATTCCTGACGGTGAATATTGCGTTAAGGTACCTAAGGTAATCAAATTGCCTGCAGGACACTGGTTTGAACTAGTAGAAGGTTGCCGTGGCGCATTTGGTATTTATCTCGAAAGCGATGGCGGTACAAGCCCATATCGTTTGAAGATTGCACCTCCATGTCTCAACTTGGCCGGTGTTGTTGACCACATCACCAGCGGAGGCAAGATTGCCGACCTCATTACCATCGGTGGTTCACTTGACTATATCGTACCTGACATGGACCGTTAATAGGGACAATTCATCACAAAAGAAAACAATAAAGAAAACATAACAATAGATTATGCAAGACTTGTCAATTATAACAACTTGGATTCACGATTTGTTAATGTCGTTTTGTCCATCATGGCTAACGGTCACAATAGAGTGTGTCCTCATCGGTGTAGGATTGCTATTAGCCTATGCCCTACTCGCTCTATTCTACATCTACTATGAGCGTAAAATATGTGCATTCTTCCAATGCCGTGTCGGTCCTAACCGAGTAGGTCCTTGGGGCTTACTACAAAGTTTTGCCGATATGTTCAAGATTTTAATCAAAGAGTTGATTCACTTGAATCATATTGACCGCTTCTTGTTTGCACTAGCGCCTTACTTGGTAATCATCGCGTCAATGCTATCATTCGCAGTATTACCTTGGGGTAATGGATTACAAATTATTGATTTCAACATAGGTATATTCTTCCTATTGGCAGTATCATCAATCGGCGTACTTGGTATTTTGCTGGCCGGATGGTCTTCAAACAACAAGTTCACCCTCATTGGTGCAATGCGTTCAGGCGCACAAATGGTGAGCTATGAATTGTCAATCGGCCTATCAGTCTTGACAATGGTTTGCTTTGCAGGCACAATGTCAGTAACTGAGATTGTACAACAACAAGACCACTTGTGGTTTATCTTCTCAGGACACATTCCTGCAATAATTGCATTTGTAATCTACATGATTGCAGGTACAGCCGAGACTAACCGTGGCCCGTTTGACTTGCCTGAGGCAGAAAGTGAGTTGACCGCAGGATACCACACTGAGTATTCAGGTATCCACTTCGGTTTCTTCTACCTAGCAGAATATTTGAACCTATTCATCGTATCAGGTGTTGCAACATTGCTATTCTTTGGTGGCTGGATGCCATTCCACATCCCCGGATGGGAATCATTCAATCACATCATGGATTTCATCCCATCGGTAGTATGGTTCATCGGTAAAGCTATCGCCCTTTCATATGTAATCATTTGGTTTAAGTGGACATTCCCCCGCTTGCGTATTGACCAATTGCTATCACTTGAATGGAAATATCTATTACCTATCAATCTTTTTAACCTTGTCCTCATGGTACTCGTAGTAGTATATGGACTAAGCCTCTAATAATCAGGAAAGAAAAAAATTAAAACAATAAACTAACACTGATAATTCCAACAACAATGAGCGAAAAATATGGAAAAATAGCCCAGGTAATCGGTCCTGTTGTCGATGTAGTGTTTGAGGGAGAAGGTAACACCATTCCACCCATCTACACAGCATTGAAGATAGGTCGAGCTGATGGCTCTATGCTCATACTTGAAGTTGAGCAACACATTGGTGAAGACACAGTGCGCTGTGTCGCCATGGAAAGCACCGACGGACTTCAACGCGGAATGCGCGTTGAAAACCTAGAACGCCCTATCGCGGTACCCACCGGTGGACAAGTAAAGGGACGACTTCTCAATGTTATCGGCGACGCAATTGATAACTTGCCCGCTTTAGCAAAAGAGAATATGCGACCCATCCACCAACCCGCACCTGAATTTGAAGATTTGACAATCGGAACAGAAATTCTATTCACAGGTATTAAAGTGATTGACCTCCTTGAGCCATATAGCAAGGGTGGTAAAATCGGTTTGTTTGGTGGTGCCGGTGTAGGCAAGACAGTGCTCATCATGGAACTTATCAACAATATCGCCAAAGGCCATAACGGATTCTCAGTATTTACCGGTGTTGGAGAGCGTACCCGTGAAGGTAATGACCTCCTGCGCGAAATGATTGAGAGTGGTGTTATGAAGTATGGCGAGAAGTTCAGCGAAGGCATGGAGCGCGGGGAATGGAACCTTGAAGATGTCGACATGGACCAAGTCAAGGATTCACAAGCAACGCTTGTGTTTGGACAAATGAATGAGCCACCGGGCGCACGTCTACGTGTGGCACTTTCAGGATTGACCGTAGCTGAACAATTCCGCGACCAAGATGGCGGTGGTAAAGAAATTCTTCTTTTCATCGATAACATCTTCCGTTTCACCCAAGCAGGTTCAGAGGTATCAGCGCTATTAGGCCGTATGCCTTCAGCCGTAGGTTACCAACCTACCCTAGCTTCAGAAATGGGTACATTACAAGAACGTATCACATCAACCAAGAATGGTTCAATCACATCAGTGCAAGCAATCTATGTGCCTGCCGATGACTTGACTGACCCGGCACCGGCAACAACATTCAACTTCCTTGATGCAACAACAGTGTTGAGCCGTAAGATTGCCGAACTTGGTATTTATCCTGCAGTTGACCCATTGGAATCAACATCACGCATTCTTGACCCGAACATCATCGGTGAAGACCATTATAACACAGCACAAGCTGTTAAGCAACTTCTTCAGAAGTATAATGAGCTTCAAGATATCATTGCGATTTTGGGTGTCGATGAATTGTCTGACGAGGATAAACTTGTTGTGGCTCGCGCACGTCGTGCACAACGTTTCTTGTCTCAACCATTCCATGTGGCAGAACAATTTACCGGACTTCCCGGTGTAATGGTTCCACTGAGTGAAACAATCAGAGGCTTCAAGATGATTTTGAGCGGTGAGATGGACGAATATCCTGAGCAAGCGTTCTTAAATGTGGGAACAATTGACGAGGCAATAGCCAAGGGTAAGAAGATGCTCGCCGAAGTTCAATAAAAAACAAATTGAAACCGCAAAAGTGTTAAATTAGAGACTATGATACTCAAAATTATATCAGCCGAACAGATACTTTTTGAAGGTGAAGTTACTTCAGTAACGTTGCCCGGAAGTAAAGGTCAGTTCACAGTGCTGCAAAATCACGCGTCGTTGATATCGACATTGCAAAAAGGCAAGATTACATATACTGCCAACGCAAAGGTCGAGGAGAAGGCTGTAGATGGAGGCATTGCCGATATTGATAAGAACGTAGTATCTGTCTGCATATACTAATCGAAGGGTATGAAAAGAATATTTCTCATAGTGGCTTTAATAGTTACATCGATGTTAGCACCGATGGCTATGTCAGCATCTTCATCAGCGAGTGAAGGTGGCGAAAAGCTTAACCCGAAGGAGATAATTTTTGAGCACCTGGGTGATGCTTATGGCTGGGAAGTGCCATTTAATCATCATGTGCGCATGCCCCTCCCGGTTATAGTATTTGGTAGCGATGGCTTGCACATTTTTTCATCATCACGAGTAACCAACGGTGACACCTACACTGACGGCAACACTGAGTTTAAGATTGCCGGAAAGGATAGCCCGTATAAAGGGAAAGTCGTTGAAATCGTTGATGGTAAAGAAATAAAGCCATTTGATATTTCAATAACTAAAAATGTGATGGCTCTATTCATCTCAATGATAGTTGTCATTGCATGCCTCATGTCATTGGTGCGTTTCTACAAGCGCAACCCATTGAAGGCTCCACGCAAGGGTCTAGGAACGCTGGAGTTGCTTGTATCATTTATCTATGATGGAGTGATAAAATCTACACTCAAGGAAAATGCCAAGCGTTTTGCGCCCTACCTCTTGACAGTGTTTTTCTTCATCTTTGTGATGAACTTGCTAGGCTTGATAGTAGTGTTCCCCGGTGGTGCAAACTTGACCGGTAACATTGCAGTAACATTGGTACTGGCAGTCCTCACATTCTTGATAACAAACCTGTTTGGAACCAAGCATTATTGGAAAGAAATATTTTGGCCCGACGTACCACTGTGGTTGAAATTTCCATTACCTATAATGCCTATCATTGAGATATTCGGTATGTTCACCAAGCCGGCAGCATTGACAGTGCGTCTATTTGCCAACATGATGGGAGGACACATGATAGTGATAGTGTTAACACTATTGATATTCATCTTCTCAGCCATGAATCCAATTGCCGGAGGTGCAACGACTGTAGTATCAGTGGCATTTTCAATATTTATGCTTTTGATTGATGTCTTGGTAAGTTTCATCCAAGCCTACGTGTTCACGATGTTGTCAACAATCTTCATCTCACTGGCACAAGAGCGCGGGCATGAATCAGAAGTCAAAAACGAATTAATTAAAAACTAATAAATAAATAACCATTTAAATCACAAAAAAACTATGTTAGGAATTTTAGCAGTAGAAGCACTAGTAGGACTCGGTGCAAGCATTGGCGCAGGTATTGCAGCAATTGGCGCAGGTATCGGTATTGGTAAAATTGGTGCATCAGCCATGGAAGCAATTGCACGTCAACCGGAAGTAGCGGGAGATATCCGTTCAAACATGATTGTAATTGCAGCCCTCGTAGAAGGTGTGGCACTATTTGCAGTAATTGTGTGCATTCTAGCATTATTCGTTTAATTTTTGAGTAGAACTCTATGGAACTTTTCACGCCTGACTTCGGCTTAATATTTTGGATGTTTGTATCGGTAGCGGTGCTGTTTGTCATTTTATGGAAACTGGCATGGCCGATAATCATCAAGAGTATAGACAGCCGAGCCGACCTCATCGATAAAGGTGTGGAGTACGCTCAAAATGCCAAAGAGCAACTTGATCATGCCCGAGAAGAGGCGGATAAATATATAGCAGAAGCGCGCAAGCAACAACAAGAAATGTTGCGAGAGATTGAAAAGATGAAATCACAGCTCGCAGAAGAAGCTAAAGCAAATGCCGATAAAATTTATCAGCAACGCGTAGCCGAATCAGAACTTGCCATCCAACAAATGCGCAAGGAAGCAGAGCAAGATTTCCGCAATCAAGTGTCAGATTTTGCACTCACCATAGCAGAGAAAGTAGTGCGTAAAGAGATGGCCGACAGCCAAGCTCAAAGTCGCCTGGTCAACTCACTATTGGATGAGATAGAAACAAATAATTAATCGATAGAACGCAAAAATGAACGAAGGTCTTATTCCACGTCGATATGCCAAAGCGCTGTATAAGTTTGCCCAAGAACAAGGAGCAGACGCGCGACTCTATGAGCAAATGAAGAGTCTTGCCAAGGCATTTGAGCAAGAAGGCAAGCTTCAGGACGTTGTCAGCAATCCATTCATCAGTGACGCTGACAAGTCAAAACTCATGTTGACAGCAGCCGCAGCAACAGCTGAAGACACTGTATTGGTGGATTTCTTGAAGTTGCTGAACAAGAACAAGCGCATGCCCCTCGTGCGTACGACCGCAATCGCCTATATTGATATCTATCGAGAATCTCATAAAATTTATGAGGTTGAAGTAATCACAGCTAGCCCGATGGATGCCTCCGAGGAAACAAGATTGAAGACGTTGATACAGAATCATCTTGACGGGGGCTCCATGGAGTATAGCAGCAGAATAGATGCCGATTTAATAGGCGGATTCGTGGTAAAGATTGATTCGGAGCAACTAGATGCTTCAATCAAGAATGACTTAAAACAAATGCGTTTAACATTACTAAGTAACCAGTAAAATACAATGATTAACCCCAGCGAGATATCGGAAGTATTAAAACAACAGCTCGAGAAGGTCAATTCAAAGGTGACCTTTGAGGAAGTTGGAACAGTCCTGGAAGTAGGTGACGGAGTTGCCCACGTATATGGATTGGATAATGTGTGCGCCAACGAGCTCGTAGAGTTTGAGAACGGCGTTAAAGGCGTTGCACTTAACCTTGAAGAGAGCAACGTGGGAGTTATATTACTTAACAACGTAAACAAGGTCACTGAAAATATGAGAGTGCGTCGCACAGGAGAAATAGCTTCCATACCCGTTGGAGAAGGACTTCTGGGACGTGTAATCAATGTACTCGGTGAACCTATAGACGGACGAGGCCCAATAGCAGGTGAAACCTTACGCTTGCCGTTGGAGCGCAAGGCTCCGGGCGTAATCTACCGTCAACCGGTAAAGACACCGTTACAAACAGGTATAAAGGCAGTAGACTCAATGGTGCCCATCGGCCGCGGACAACGCGAGTTGATTATCGGTGACCGTCAAATAGGTAAGACAGCTATTGCCATTGACACAATTATTAATCAACGCAAGAATTTTGAAGAAGGCAAGCCGGTATATTGTATCTATGTAGCAATAGGACAAAAGGCTTCATCAGTAGCAGCAATAGTTGACACATTGCGCAAGCATGGAGCAATGGACTACACAGTAGTCGTTGCAGCAACAGCAGCTGACTCAGCATCAATGAGATATTATTCACCATTTGCTGGAGTAGCAATCGGTGAGTATTTCCGTGATACCGGTAGAGATGCCTTAATCGTGTATGATGATTTATCAAAGCAAGCGGTAGCATATCGTGAAATTTCATTGATATTGAAGCGTCCGTCAGGACGTGAGGCCTACCCCGGTGATATCTTCTATCTACACTCACGTCTACTAGAGCGTGCAGCCCGTATTATTGACAACCAATCAGTTGCAGAGCGCATGAATGATTTACCTGAAGCGCTCAAACCGATAGTAAAGGGCGGTGGCTCACTGACAGCATTACCAATCATTGAAACCCAAGCGGGTGACGTGTCAGCGTATATTCCAACCAACGTAATTTCAATTACCGATGGACAGATATTCCTTGAGACGGCCTTGTTTAACCGTGGTATACGACCTGCAATCAATGTGGGTATATCAGTATCACGTGTGGGTGGTAATGCACAAATCAAGTCAATGAAGAAAGTTGCCGGAACATTGAAGATTGACCAAGCCCAATTCCGTGAATTGGAGTCATTCACCAAGTTCGGTGGCGATATAGACCCTGTAACTGCACGTGTAATCGATAAGGGCCGCAAGAATGAGCGTTTGCTCATCCAGCCACAATATCGACCAATGGCAGTTGAGGATGAAGTAGCAATGATATTCTGTGGAGTTAAGGGCTTGTTGGAGAATGTGCCTTTGGATAAGGTTGCAGAATTTGAGAAGCAATTACTTCAATTACTACACGCTCGTTATCAAAAGGACGTATTGGATGTCATCTTGGCAGGCCAATTGACCGATGATGCAAGTGCGAAGTTAACTGAAGCAGCCAAGGAAGTATCAGCACGCTTCAATGTGTAATAAACTAGAGAATTATCAAGGAAAGAAATCATTTTAAGTGACGCAATAAAAAGATGGCAACACTAAGAGAACTTAAAGGACGCATCGGTTCGGTAGCTTCGTCGGAGAAGATTACCGGAGCAATGAAGATGATTTCATCTGCGAAAATGCATAAGGCAGAGCAGGCATTGCGCCAGCTCTTGCCTTTCCGCACACAGATAGAGAGCATCATCAGCAATTTGCTCGAGGCAGATGCAGACTTTTCATCGGCATTAATTGAGAGCCGGGAAGTTCATCGCTTGGGAATTGTCGTGCTGGGCTCGGATGATGGACTCTGCGGAGCATACAATGTGAATATCTTTAAGCAATTGATTGCACGCATCAATGAGTTGAAGAGCCAAGGAGAATCTCAGGTAGAAATCGTGGTATATCCTGTGGGCGCCAAGATAGCGAAAGCAGTAGCAAAAATAGCAGGCGGCAAGGTATCCATGGTTCAACTTGATGTGGACTCTAAGAGTAGCGGCGACAAGGTAAAGGTGTTTACCGAGAAATTGGTAGAAGAGTTTGTCAGCGGCAATATTGACCGAGTAGAGTTGCAATATATGCAGTTCAAGAGTGTCAGTCGCCAAAGCTTGGCAAGTTCACAGTTATTACCAATTGTGAAGGAGACCTTTGAAGCGAGCAGCAAGACGGCAAAAAGTTCTTTCCGACCATATATTTTTGAACCTGACGTAAATTCAATATTTAACTCGATATTACCGATGTATCTGCTAAGCGTGATGCAGGATGTCTTCGCAGAGAATAGGACATCAGAGCAAGCAGCGCGCATCATGGCCATGCAATCGGCCAATGATAACGCCAAGAAGCTGCTTGAGCAGTTGCAACTCGAGTATAATAAATTGCGTCAACAGTCTATCACAACCGAGCTTCTGGATATCGTTGGAGGTCAAGTGAGATAGACTCTACAACAGAGCCACATAATTAAGAATTATTATAATCATTATTTTATATAAATTAATCAATGGGTAGTGTAAAAGAATATTTTTCATCATTAGGATCGGGCATAGCCAGCCTTGTTAAAGGTATGCAAGTGACCGGCAAAGAATTCGTCACCCCTAAGATTACTGAGTTTTACCCTGAGGACCGCGAGACCTTCCAATGGCCTGAGCGCTTCAGAGCGACACTACAGTTTATCTATGACGAGGAAGGCAACCACAAGTGTATAGCTTGCGGAATGTGCCAACGCAGCTGTCCTAATGGCACAATTACCGTCGAGACCCGCATGGTCGATACATGGGACGGTAAAAAGAAGAAAAAACTCGACAAGTATTTGTACGATTTGGGTAGTTGTACATTCTGTCAAATGTGTGTATCAAACTGTCCAACTCATGCAATCAAATTCAATAATGACTTTGAACAAGCAGTATTTACACGCGAGAAATTAGTAAAACAATTGAATTATCTTCCGGAGAAGGAAGAACCGGCACCAACTCCCGAGCAAATAGCAGCAGCCAATGCCGAGAGAGAAAGAAAGATTGCTGAAGCAAAAGCCAAAGCTGCAGCAGCTAAGGCAGCCGGAGGAGAAGGCACTGCCCCAGAGGCGCCCAAGACGAAGCCAGACATAAATAGCCCTGAAATGCAAGCAAAAATTGCGGCAGCCAAAGCAAAGGCAGCAGCGATGAAGGCAGCAAGAGAAGGCAAGGCTCCGGAATCGGGTAATTAAAATAAAGAAGAAAATAATAAATTAAAATATGGAATCAGTTGGAAGTATCATTATGTATGTGGTAATTGCGCTAGCGATTATCATCTTCTCGGTACTCGCAGTAACGACACGCAAAATCTTGCGTGCCGCTACCTACTTGCTCTTCACACTGTTTGCAACCGCAGGAATTTATTTCATGATGGATTATGAATTCTTGGGAGCGGTACAAATCGCAGTGTATGCGGGCGGTATTGTGGTTCTGGTTGTCTTCGCAATCTTGTTGACAAGCCGACCCGGCGATAGTTCAGAGAAACTAGCTTCTAAGTCACGACTATTGGGACTCGTAGCAGCTGTGGCCATGCTATTAATTTCAGGATTTACATTAATCACGAGATGTGCATTCTGTGCATCAAAGCCTGAAATGGAGCAAGTGACCATGAGCAAAATCGGGGAATCCTTGTTGGGCTCGGGCGCAGAGCAATATTTGTTGCCCTTTGAAGCAGTGAGTGTATTGTTATTAGCATGTATAATCGGTGGCATAGTAGTGGCACGTAAAAGGTAATTAAGGATATGGATATCACATTAATGTATTATTTAATTCCGAGCCTTATCATGTTTTGCTGCGGAGTTTATGGGTTTATCACCCGTAAGAATATGGTTGCGATATTAATTTCATTGGAATTAATGCTCAATGCTGTCGATATTAACTTTGTCGTATTTAATCGATTCTTGTTCCCCGGACAAATGGAGGGCATGATGTTCACATTGTTTGCGATAGCAATTGCAGCAGCCGAGACAGCCTTGGCAATAGCAATTATTATCAACCTATACAGAGTGGCAAAGAACATCGATGTACACGACGTCAATAAAATGAAATATTAAGCGATATGGAGATTACGATACCTTTATTGATATTAGCGTTGCCACTTGCAATGTTCTTGTTATTGGGCATTGTAGGCTGTAAAATGAGCCACAAGCTCGCCGGATGGTTGGGAACGCTTGGCATGGGTACCACCCTCGTACTCGCCTACACTACTGCATTCACATATTTCTTTAGCGGTAGCGAAAATTTCATCAGTGAAGCAGGAGAAAGATTGCAATATCCAGTGTTTAACTTCACATGGTTGCAATTTACTGATTCATTGGAAATCGACCTAGGATTTTTATTAGACCCGATTTCAGCGATGATGCTCGTTGTAATCACAACCATTTCATTCATGGTACACCTATATAGCCTTGGCTATATGCACGGTGAACGTGGTTTCCAACGTTATTATGCATTCTTGTCGTTGTTTAGCTTCTCAATGCTTGGCTTGGTTGTTGCAACCAACATCTTCCAAATGTATATTTTCTGGGAGCTTGTGGGTGCATCATCTTACTTGCTCATTGGTTTCTACTACGAGAAACATTCAGCAGTATCAGCATCAAAGAAAGCATTCATTGTAACACGTTTTGCTGACTTGGGCTTCTTGATTGGTATTTTGATTTTGTCATTCTATACCAAGACATTTGACTTCTTGGAATTGACAAGTAACCCAACTGCCGTATTGAGCAGCACCGGTGGAGCAACCTTCATGGGAGCATCAGTTCTCACATGGGGCTTGGTACTCATCTTCATGGGTGGTATGGGTAAATCAGCGATGATGCCGTTACACATATGGTTGCCCGATGCAATGGAAGGTCCAACTCCTGTATCAGCACTCATCCACGCAGCAACAATGGTTGTTGCAGGTGTGTTCTTGGTAGCACGTATGTTCCCGATATATTTGACTGAAGAGGCAGCGATGAACATCATCATGGTTGTGGGCGCGTTGACAGCGTTCTATGCAGCAATGGTGGCATGTACACAGATTGATATCAAGCGTGTGCTAGCGTTCTCAACTATCTCACAAATTGCGTTCATGATTGTATCCCTGGGCGTTGCACGTCCTGAAATACATGAAGGCCTTGGTTACATGGCATCAATGTTCCACTTGTTTACACACGCGATGTTCAAGGCGCTCTTGTTCCTCGGTGCAGGTGCATTGATTCACGCAGTACACTCAAATGATTACACAGCGATGCACGGTCTCCGCAAGTATATGCCCATCACACACTGGACATTCTTGATTGGTTGCTTGGCAATCGCCGGTATACCTCCATTCTCAGGATTCTTCTCAAAGGATGAAATTTTGACAGCATGTTATTCACTAAATCCAGTAATTGGTATGTGGATGTCAATGGTAGCAGCCTTGACAGCATTCTACATGTTCCGTCTATACTATCTCATCTTCTGGTGGAAAGAGCATGAAGTACAACACGGTCACACTCCGAAAGATTCACCCTGGACAATGAGCTTACCGCTTATCATCTTGGCAAGCGTATCGGTTGTAGCCGGATTTATTCCTTTCGGACACTTTGTAACATGGAATCGTGAAGCTTATGATATCCATCTTGATATACCGGTAGCAGTGTCAAGTGTAGTAATTGCACTTTTAGCAATCGCAGTAGCAACCAAGATGTATCGTAAGGAAAATGAGCTTCCCGCAAAATTTGCGAATGCTCTTCCCCGTCTATGGGACTGGTGCCACCACCGCTTCTACTTTGATGAGCTCTACATGTTCATCACCCACAAGATTATCTTCAATGGTATCTGTAAACCGATTGCATGGTTTGACCGTCACATCATTGATGGAACAATGGATGCATTTGCAGCAGTAACCAACAAGGTATCATTTGCAATACGTGGACTCCAATCAGGCAATATCCAACTATATGTATGGGTATACCTCATCGGTGTGTTACTACTTGGCGGTGTAACAATCGTGTTAATTCTCTTGTAACAGTAATGGTGCTATACCGATAATAAGTAATTATTATGTTTTCAAATATATTAATCTATTTCGTGGTAATCCCGGTACTGATGTTAGCGGGACTTGCCCTATGTCGCAATAGCAAGGTAGGCTATATACGCGCCATTGCTGTCACAGGCTCAGTAGCACTGATAGCACTATCAATAGTGCTAATGGTGAAGTTCTTTGCATTACGTGCAGCCGGTGATAACTCGCCCATGCTATTTGTTGACTCATGGAGCTGGTTTACGCCACTCAACATTAACTTGTCGGTTGGTGTTGATGGTATATCAATCGCAATGCTCCTACTCTCTTCAATCATCGTATTTGCAGGATCATTTGCATCTTGGAAAATAGATATGCCAAAAGAATTCTTCTTGTGGTTGATATTGTTGTCAACCGGTGTGTTTGGATTCTTTATCTCAATAGACTTGTTCACCATGTTCATGTTCTATGAAGTAGCGCTCATCCCGATGTATTTGCTCATCGGTGTATGGGGTAGCGGCAACAAGAATTATTCAGCAATGAAGTTGACACTCATGCTCATGGGTGGTTCAGCATTCTTGATGCTTGGCTTGATTGGTATTTATTATCATTCATCGGCTGACGGACAATTGACATGGAATCTTCTGGAAATTGCACAAAATCACGCAATCGATAAGGGCTGGCAATATTTCTTGTTCCCAATGACATTTGTGGGCTTTGGCGTATTGGGCGCAATGTTCCCATTCCACACATGGAGCCCTGACGGTCACGCATCAGCGCCAACAGCAGTGTCAATGCTTCACGCCGGAGTATTGATGAAGCTTGGAGGTTATGGCTGTTTCCGTGTAGCAATCTACTTGATGCCTGAAGCAGCACATGACTTGTCATGGATATTCTTGATATTGACCGGTATTTCAGTCGTATATGGTGCATTCAGTGCATGTGTACAAACTGACCTCAAGTACATCAACGCATACTCATCAGTTAGCCACTGCGGCTTGGTATTGTTTGCAATCTTGATGCTCAACACCACAGCGATGACCGGTGCAATCATGCAAATGTTGTCACACGGCTTGATGACAGCGTTGTTCTTCGCTCTTATCGGTATGATTTATGGACGTACCCACACACGTGACATCCGCTTGATGGGTGGCTTGATGAGAATCATGCCTTACTTGGCAGTATGTTATGTTATAGCCGGTATGGCATCACTCGGGCTCCCGGGCTTGAGTGGATTCGTAGCCGAAATGACAATCTTTGTGGGTTCATTCCAACATGCAGATATGTTCCACCGCGTATTTACCGTTGTAGCATGCTGCTCAATCGTGATAACAGCAGTTTACATTTTACGTGTTGTGGGAAAATTACTCTTTGGTCCGGTACAAGACGAGCATCATCGTCAATTGACCGATGCAACATGGTGGGAACGCGTTTCTACCGTGACTTTGATTGTGAGCGTAGCAGCAATCGGCTGTTTCCCCAACTTCTTCAGCAACTTAATTAAAGCAACCTTTAGCCCAGAGATATTCACAGTATTGGGTCTAAATTAATAAGATTAATAAGAAATGGATTACTCACAATTTTTAGCAATGAAGCAAGAAATAGGATTGTTAATCATTTTCCTATTAGTCTTCCTATATGATACATTTGCGCCAAAGAAGGCACAAAATGCGCTCCCCATATTCACATCAGTATTGATGGTATTATGGGCGGTAGGCAGTCTATTTGCACCTTGTCTGGGAGGTTCACAGACGGCATTTGGCGGGATGTATGAAACCAGCTCAGTAATAGTAGCAATAAAGAACATTTTAAGCATAGGAACGGCCATCGTGCTAATCCAATCAATCAAGTGGGCCAACGGCGAATTCATGATAATGCGTCGTGGAGAGTTTTATGAGTTGTTGCTCTTAACGCTCTTCGGAATGTTCTTGATGATTTCGGCACGTCACTTCCTAGTGTTTATCATTGGTCTTGAATCAGCATCATTACCATTGGCAGCAATGGCAGCGTTTGACAAGAATCGTTATGAGAGCCACGAGGCAGCAATCAAGTATATCTTGACAGCAGTATTCTCATCAGCAATATTGTTGATGGGTATCTCATTGGTATATGGCTTGACCGGTTCATTGTACTTTGAAAATATCTACCTCAAGATTTCAACATGCCACAGCACCGCATTGGTACTAGCATTGGCATTTGTGATTTCAGGTGTAGGTTTCAAATTGTCATTGGTACCGTTCCACTTGTGGACCGCTGATGTATATCAAGGAGCACCAACCTCAGTTACTTCATATCTATCAGTAATATCAAAGGGTTCGGCAGCATTTGCATTCTTGGTAATCTTGGCACAAGTATTTGGCTCGGTTTACTCACAAGTGTGGGAATGGATGCTATATGCACTCATCATCTTGACAATCACAGTTGGTAACTTGTTTGCAATACGTCAAAAGAACATGAAACGTTTCCTTGCTTTCTCATCAATTTCACAAGCAGGTTACATCATGCTCGGTATCATTGCATTCAACACCACCGGTATTGCATCAATGATGTACTACATTCTAGTTTACATTTTCTCTAACTTGGCAGCATTCGGTGTCATCGGAGCTATTGAAAATGCGACAGGCATTGTTGACATGGACCGTTACAATGGTTTGTATAAGACAAATCCACGTCTAGCAGTGACAATGATGCTTGCAATGTTCTCACTCGCAGGTATTCCTCCATTTGCAGGATTCTTCAGCAAGTTCTTCATCTTTACCGGAGCAATTCAACAAGGAAGCATAGCAATCTATGTACTTGTCCTCATCGCTCTTATCAACACAATCATCTCACTTTACTACTATCTACTAGTTGTAAAAGCAATGTTCATCAATGATGATGAGAACCCCATCGCATGGTTCCGTTCATCATGCAGCGAACGAGTTGCAATGTGGATATGTGTTGCAGGTATTGTTGGACTAGGTATCGTAAGCTGTTTCTACAATGGCTTGTTGGGCTTGACCGGCGAAAGTTCATTCAACATGTATTTCTTGAACTAATCAATATTTAAGATAATACTTCATCAGGACGACTTTAAAACGAAGTCGTCCTGATTTTTTTTGTAGGTATAGGCATTTTTGAGTAATTTTACGACACGAATTTAACAACAAGACAAGGATAATGGACCAAGAATATACATTTCAACTGGCACTAAAGGTGCGTGACTATGAAGTGGATTCACAAGGAATCGTGAATAATGCTAACTATCTTCACTACATGGAGCACACGCGCCATGAATTTTGCGCATGGGCAGGACTATCATTCCGAGAGATGCACAACAATGGAATAGACCCGGTTGTGGCAAAAATAGAGATAGAATATAAGTCATCGTTGGGATTAGGCGAAGAGATGTTGAGTTGTATCAATCTTTCGCGACGCGGTCCATTGTTTTTATTTCAACAAGATATTTATCGAGCCGACAATCACGCATTGGTGACTAAAGCAGTTGTTTCCATAGCCTGTACCGAGCATGGACAATTGACACGTGGCGATGTTCTGGCTCAAGCGTTCAACAAATACCTGAAATGAATCACGATGCATTAACCTATCAGATAGCGTTTTCACGCATAAAAGGGATAAATCGACTAAATGCCGAAGAACTACTGAAGCGAGTTGGGTCAGAGGAGCTGTTTTTTACAGCCAGTGAATCACAACTTGCAGCAATCATGGGCTCACGCCACAAATTCATTGAGGAAGGCTATCGACAGAGCTTGCTTAAAGAGGCTGTGGCCGAACGAATGTTTGTTGACAACCACAATGTGAAATGCCTGTACTTTACCGGAGAGAACTACCCCACCCGACTGAATGACTGTGATGACGCGCCATTGATGTTATACACGCTTGGAGAGACTGACTTGAATAATGCGCACGTCATATCAATCGTGGGGACACGTCATGCGACGCCCTATGGCATTGACTTCATAAATCATCTTGTGGAAGACTTGGGCAAGCGTCTTGACAATGTAATAATCGTGAGCGGTCTGGCTTATGGAGTGGATATAGCAGCCCATAAAGCCGCATTGAGAGAAAATGTTCCAACAATCGCGGTATTTGCCCATGGTCTTAACACTATCTATCCGGCAGCTCACCGAGCTACAGCTGTGGATATTATCAAGAAGAACGGCATGCTGATGACTGACTATACTTCAGCAGATAAAATCCATAAAGGTAATTTTCTTGCTCGAAATCGCATCGTTGCCGGGATAGCCGACTGTGTTGTCGTTGTTGAATCAGCGTTAAAGGGAGGAGCAATGGTTACAGCAAAAATAGCATCAGCCTATAATCGTGACGTATTTGCCGTTCCGGGACGCGTGAGCGACCCTTACAGCGCAGGCTGTAATGCTTTGATAGCAAATCAGCAAGCGTGCTTGATAAGTAACGCAGAGGACCTCATCAGCACAATGAGATGGACAGCAAAACCGCTTGAAGGTACACAAGCAGAATTATTTATAGAACTGACTGAAGAAGAGCAAAACATAATTGACTTTATCACTCAACACCCTGATGCAACGGTGAATGACATCGGTGTGAACCTCAACATCTCGTCAGGTTCATTGATGGCAAAATTGATTGATATGGAATTTAAAGACCTTGTCACAGCGCTCCCCGGCGGACGATATGCAGTAACAATGTAAGGGCAGCCATGGGGATATACAAGAATTGTCGGTTCTTATTTAGAATAAATATAAATAAATATGACTGAATGCTTTATTATATGCAAACTTTTTCAGAACTTTGCAAGGTAATAATAAATTCAAAAAATGAGATTATCCGATTTAAAAAGTGGCGAGACCGGCGTAGTGGTCAAGATAGTTGGCCACGGTGCATTTCGTAAGCGAATGATAGAAATGGGATTTATCAAAGGACGTCCTGTAGAGGTATTGCTACACGCGCCGTTGCATGACCCCATAAAATACAAAATCATGGACTACGAGGTATCGTTAAGAGTCTCAGAAGCACGCATGGTTGAGGTAATGAGGATAGAAGATGCCGATAAATTGGCAATGGTATCATCCTCAGGGGTAATCACTGACTGTGATTATATAAAAGAAGAATTCACCGGACATCGCAACTCAATAAATGTAGCCTTCATAGGCAACCCTAATTGTGGTAAGACATCATTGTTCAACATTGCATCGGGCGCTCGCGAGCACGTGGGCAACTACAGCGGTGTTACAGTTGATGCAAAGATGGGGTCATTTAAATATGGCGGATATAAGTTCAACATTGTTGACCTTCCGGGCACATATTCATTGTCATCATATACGCCTGAAGAGTTGTATGTGCGCCGATATTTGAAGGAAGAGACGCCCGATGTTATTGTCAACGTTGTAGCGGCATCAAACCTAGAGCGAAACCTCTACTTGACCACCCAATTGATTGATATGGACCGTAGCATGGTGATTGCATTGAACATGTATGACGAGCTACGCAATGCAGGGACCGAGCTTGACTATAAGACACTCGGGCAAATGATTGGTGTGCCCATTATCCCTACGGTATCAAGAAACGGTGAAGGAGTCAACGAACTGTTTGACACAATCATTGAGGTCTATGAAGGGCGCAACGAGCACGTGCGCCACATTCACGTGAATCTGGGCTCTGAAATAGAATCGGCAGTAAAAGTTATCAAGGATAAGCTCAAAGAAGATAATTACATCGGTCGACATTTCTCGCCTCGCTACTTGGCGATAAAATTGCTCGAAGGCGACAGCGAAGTGGAAGAATCAATGAAAGCGTCTCCAAACTATGACGAAATAATCGCACTTAGAGATGCAGAGTTACAAAAGTTTGCACGTCGCAATCCTGAAGATATAACATCGTCAATAGCCAATGAGAAATACGGATTCATTGCCGGGGCATTGACCGAGACTCTTGTAGCAGGTGAAGTTACCGGAAAAGATTCCACCCACATCATTGACGCATTTGTAACGAATAAGCTATTTGGATACCCCATATTTTTCTTGATAATGTTTGCCATATTTTGGGCAACATTTGCCTTGGGACAATACCCAATGGACTGGATAGATAGCGGAGTGTCATGGCTCGGGCAGCTGGTTCATGACAAATTCCCCGAAGGGCCTATCAAAGATTTAATCAGCGATGGCGTAATAGGCGGTGTTGGTGGAGTAATTGTGTTCTTGCCCAACATCTTGATATTGTATTTTTGCATATCGTTCATGGAGGATTCAGGATATATGGCACGTGCGGCATTTATCATGGACCGAGTAATGCACCGCATCGGTCTCCACGGAAAGTCATTTATCCCGTTGGTGATGGGCTTTGGATGTAATGTACCGGCCATCATGTCATCACGAGCAATAGAAAGCCGTAGCAGCCGTCTAATCACGATATTGATTAATCCATTCATGTCGTGCTCGGCACGATTGCCCATATATGTTCTCATCGTGGGAACATTCTTCCGCGACAATGCACCGCTAGTGTTTATGGGGCTTTATTTGACCGGAATTATCGTGGCAGTGATAACAGCCAAGTTGCTGCGAAAGTTCTATTTTAAGGCCGATGAGACGCCATTTGTAATGGAATTACCGCCCTACCGACTCCCGACAATGAAGGCGTCGCTACGTCACACATGGGGCAAAGGCGAGCAATATCTCAAGAAGATGGGTGGTATCATCTTGTTTGCAAGTATCGTTGTGTGGGCACTGAATTATTTCCCAATTCACGATAAAGATGGCGTAGAATTGAGCGAGACATCGGTAGAACTTGCCGAGTCAACACAAATCAACCCTGAGACTGATTCCTATTTGGAAATGATGGGCAAAGCAATCAACCCAATCATGACTCCGCTTGGTTTCCACTGGAGAGCGTCGGTGGCAGCACTTGCCGGCCTACCCGCCAAAGAAATCATCGTATCAACACTCGGTGTGCTTTATGCCGGAGACGAAGATGCCGCTGACTCAAAGTTGGGCACCCGCCTATCAGCACCGTCCAAGGTAACAGGCAAACCGGACTTTACACCGGCATCAGCATTGGCCTTCTTGGTATTTGTTTTGTTGTACAGTCCATGTATGGCAACAATAACGGCGATTGCAAAGGAATCAGGGAGCTGGAAATACGGATTATTTTCAGTAGTTTACAATACGTGCGTAGCATGGGTTATAAGTTTCATTGTTTATCAAATAAGTTCGATGATATTATAATCTATAACCGAATACTATAGCTGTGCGATAAAACCGTAAATAGGTGGTTTTATCGCACAGTTTTTATACATAGTTAAAAATGGGGATATAAGGGATTGGAGGGCGCATGAATAGCCAAAATCTCAAAAAAAATCGCTACCTTTGCATATTCCTAATCAAAATTCTGAAAAGGTCTTGGTGACCGAAATAATTAATTTATGAAGCATTGGTACAAATTATCAACGTTTTCGTTGATTGCATTAATGCTTGGGGGCTCTATATCGGGGCATGCACAAGCAATAACACTAACGATTGAGGATCTTTTTCAACAGGTGGAGCAAGCAAATACAGAGGTACAATTAGCGCATAAAGATGTAGCGATATCTACAATGCGCAGACAGGCAGAAAGAGATAGCCGCTTACCCGACATCAATGTAGCACTTGAGGGAAATTATCTTGGAAATGTTTATGTTCTAGACCGAGATTTCGGTAATGCGACGCGCTCTCCAATGACGCATTGGGGCAATTCATTTGGAATTACAGCGCATCAACCGCTATACACCGGTGGAGAAATTACAGCCAAAATGAGACGTGCAGAAGCACAAACAGTCATTGCTGAGAATAATGTAACGCTAGTGGAAGATCAGATGAAGATGCTCATCCTCCAATGTTATTTGGAGCTGTTTAAGAATCGCAATTTGCTAAGCGTTTATGACGAGAACATAAGATTGACAAGCGAGCTCGTTGACGAAATGAGAGCACGAGTAAAACAAGGGTTGGCACTAGCCAATGATGTCACTCGTTATGACCTCAACTTGTCCAATCTCAGTTATGATAGATTGACGGTTATCAATACTATCAAAAATCTCAATTATAGCTTGGTGAGCTATTTGCACATCAGCGATTGTGAAGAAATCATCCCCACAATCGACTTTGACCGCATAAATTTCTCGGCAGCACCGTTATCAGAGTGGATGTCGCTGAGCCATCAGGAATCACCGACATTGAGAAAATTTGACCTACAAAAGGCCGAAACGACAGCTAACGAGAAGCTTATCAAGAGCGAAACGCTACCAAAAATAGGGCTAAATGCCGGAACTTCAGTAGTAGCACCTATCACGACTCACACTCCCGTGCTTGACAAAAATATCAGTAAATGGTATGTGGGATTGAGTGTATCTTTTACACCATCAGCGTTCTACAAGTCAAATCACAAGTTGCAAGCAGCAAGACTTGAGACCGAACGTCTTCAAGACGCCAAAAGAGCCCAAGAGGAGATTATAGACCGTAATATTGACCGTGCTTATAAAAGTTATATTGAGGCAGTTGAGCACGTGACGACACAAAAGAAGAATGTCGAACTGGCTTCAGAAAACTATCGCATCGTTGAGCGTCGCTATAACAACGACTTGTCATTGCTGACCGATATGCTAGACGCATCAACATCAAAGATTGATGCCGAAATGAGACTTGTCAATGCTCAAGTTGATGTGCTTTATTATTATTTCCAACTAAAATATCTATCAGGTATAATTTAAACAGCTATGATGAATCGTAAAACAAGGAGACTTATCCAAAATATTTTCATAATTTTTGTTCTTGCAATCGGACTTTGGTGGATTGCCGCCGAATTTATCAAATTTAACGTGTCAACATTCACCGACAATGCACAAGTGCGCCGCCAGATAGTGCCTATCAATGCACGTGTTCAAGGTTATATCAAAGAGATACGTTTTGACGAATATGCATTTGTACACAAAGGTGATACGCTCATTGTGATTGATGATTCAGAATATGCGCTGGCACTTGCTCAAGCCAATGCACAGGTGCAAAATGCGCTCTCGGGCAAATCGACAGTCAACGCATCTATCACAACAACAGCCAGCGAAATCAACGTGAATGAGGCCTCTATCGAAGGTACAAAAGTGGAAATGGATAATGCAGCACGCGACCTTGAACGCTATCAGTCACTTCTCAGCGATAAAGCTGTTACGCCGAAACAATATGACGATGCAAAGACTAAATATGAGAGTTTGAAGGCAAAATATGAAATGCTATGTCGTCAAAAGCAATCTACAGCGCTGGTTAAAGACGAGAAAGCGCAACAATTGGGACAACACGACGCAAGCATTGAACTGGCAAGAGCAAGCGTTGAATTGGCAAAGCTCAACCTCTCCTACACAGTCATTACAGCACCTGTTGACGGCTACACATCACGTCGAAATCTCCAAGTGGGCCAACTTGTTCAACCCGGACAAACACTATTGTCAATCGTTGACGAGAACGACGTGTGGGTAATAGCCAACTACAAGGAGACTCAAACTTCAAAAATGAAGATTGGAGATAAAGTAAAAATCACTGTTGACGCTATACCCGACAAGAGTTACATAGGTGTTATCGAAGCAATTTCAAACGCTACCGGCGCGCAATATTCAATTGTGCCACAGGATAATGCATCAGGTAACTTTGTAAAAGTAGAGCAACGACTACCTGTAAAAATACGTTTTACAAGCGACAATACGCCTAAAGATATCAGCTTGCTCCGCGCCGGATTGAACGTGGAATGCGAAATGATGGACTAAAAAAAGTTTTTAGAGAATGAGTTCTAAATACGTTTCTAAAAACGCTATCATACGCACGCGCCAGCTACTGATGTATCGTGACGGAGTGCCACGACGTGTGAGAGTGTGGCTAATCTTGGCATTTGGATTTCTCTATCAATATGCGGGGAGCATAAACTTGTCCTCGATGAACCAAATGGTGAGCGAAATTTCATTTCTCAATGAGGACGTGCAGATGGCAGGTTATTGCATGCTTGCCGGCATCACCATGTGTTTTCCGGTAATGTATAGATTTAAATTTGCATTATATAGTCGCCAGCTGTTTTTTATAGCGGGCATCGGACTGATGTTTTGCACGGCAATAACAATGAGCGTGAATGTGCCGTGGGTAGTTTGTGCAGCAAGTTTCTTGGCAGGCTTTTTCAAGATGCTGGGGATGTTTGGATGTACGAGCAATTTCCGTCTGTGTGTGACACCATCGCGCAACTACAACGTTTTCTTTCCCGTCGTTTATTTTATGGTCGTTGGAGGTACCTATCTGTCAGGACTCACGACAGCCTACCTCACCTATTACGGCAATTGGCGATTGATGAACTACTTTGTCATCGCATTGATGATGATTCATTTGGCGCTGGTGTACTTCTTGATGAAGCCCGACCACCGTCCCGGGCCATATATGTCGTTAAAGGGCTTGGACTTCTTGGGGCTGTTTCTATGGACCGGCTTTATAATTTCAGGAATGTGGCTATTTTGCTACGGTGAATACTATGAATGGTGGCGTGGTCGCCCCATATGGATAGCGTCATTGATAACTGTAGTGTTCTTCATATTGGCATGGAGCAGGTCACGTTTTCATGAAAAGCCATACCTCGACTTGAAGATATTTTCATATAGTGCAGTGTGGAAGGTTATATTTTGGCTATTTACTGCCGGTATAATTCAATCAGCGCCACGATTGCTTCAATCAATCTACCTCAACGCCGTGCTCCGCTATGACTCGCTAAATGTCATATCGCTCAATTATCCCATTCTCTACGGCGTTGTTCTGGGTGCGCTGCTGGCATTCTACACAAAGGTAAAATGGGGCTGGAATACCAAGCTATATTTGGTGTTCACATTCGCCATGATGCTCTTTTATATCGCGTCAATGTATTTTCTCATTGACGGGAATACCAACAAAGAAGCATTTTACATTCCGCTGGTAGCAGTGGGCATTTCGGAGGTAATGCTAGGCACAATTACCAATGTTTACATCTCACAAAGTGTGCCATTTTCATACTTCTTTGCAGGCCTTTGCGCAGTGGGATATTGTCGTTGCGGTATTGGGAATGTGGCGGGAGCAGCCATAGTACAACGGCTTTACAATTGGGCTTCGGTAAAAAACAGTATTGAGGCATCAGAAAATATTGACGGTACTATCCTACCCTTTGATATGCCGTCATGGAGCGAAACAATATCGGAGATTTCGCGACAGAGTGTAATCATTACGCTTAAAGAGTGCTACGGATACATGGCGATTTTCACTGTTGTCGTCATTCTGATAATAATGATGAGCACTTATCGCAACTCGGTAACCCGCTTGATACCGAAAATGGCATCAATCAGACGCTGGATGAACAATCCTGTAACCGATGACCCCGCCGACTCGGTAATCAACAAAGAGAACAACTAAAAAAAGCAAGTGCAGAGTCCTTGAATTTTGGAACTCTGCACTTGCTTTTTATTGTGGAGGTTGATTTACTCAAATTCAACGACAGTGATGCCGGCACCACCAAACTGGACATGTTCATCTCGATAGGACTTTACACCGACAACAGTATCAAGATATTGACGGATATATTGTCGTAACGCCCCTGTTCCTGTACCATGAAGGATTCTCACCATTGACGCGTTAAATTGAATGGCGTCGTCAATGAAATAGGTTATTGCTTGAATAGCTTCATCAACGCGCATTCCTCTTACATCAATTTCGCGATTAAACTTGAGTTGGCGGTCGCGTATTTCATTGGATGTGGTCACACTCATGAATGAAGCAGATTGACCTGAAGACTTCGGTGCTTGCTGAATTGTCAACTTCAAGCGGTCAAGTTTAACCGTAGTTTTGAGTTGGCCAAAGATAACAACCGCATTTTTTCCTTGAATTTCGAGGACTTTACCCGGAACACCTTGGCCATCAAGTTTGACGTTATCTCCAACGACAATGGGACGTTCTGCAGCGACAGGTTTGGGCGCTTTCTTCTTAGCCTTAGGCGCTTTTTTGAGCAATGGGTGTTCGCTGTCTTTTTCGCGAGACAATGCCAATTTATCGTCTTGCAATTGACGTCGGGCTTCCATCGTTTTTTCTTTGTCGGCATTTGCCTTTTTGATGGTGTGGATAGTGCGTTCGATTGAAGCATTTGAGCTGTCAAGAATGCGCTGAGCCTCGGCACGGGCGTCACTGATGATTTCCCTACGTTTTTCACGCAATTGGTTGGCATCTTCTTGATATTGCTCAAGAGTTTGGTCAAGTTTCTTTTCTTTACGCTTGATATCGAGGCGCTTGTTTTCCCAATAGCGCTTGTCACGAGCAATGTCAAGCAAATATTTGTCGAGGTTGATGTAGTCGCTACCCACGATTTCCTTGGCATCATCAATAATTGATGCCGGAAGTCCTATTTTGCGTGCAATTTCGACCGCAAAAGAGCTGCCGGGGTGGCCAATTGACAGACGAAAGAGCGGGCGCATGAGTTGACGGTCATAGAGCATACTGCCGTTGATGAGGCCGTCGGTTTCCTCAGCAAAATGCTTGAGGTTCTGGAAGTGAGTAGTCACAATACCCCATATTTTGTTCACGTTGAATTGCTTCAACATCGCTTGGGCGATTGCGCCACCAATTTGAGGCTCGGTACCGCCACCAAACTCGTCAATGAGAATCAATGTATTTTTGTCGCCATGCGCCAAGAAATACTTCATATTTTTCAAGTGCGAGCTGTAGGTACTCAAGTCATCTTCGATAGACTGGTCATCGCCGATGTCAATGAAAACGCTTTTAAAGATACCTATGTGGCTGTTCTCATAGACAGGTGGAAGCAGACCACATTGAGTCATGTATTGGACGATACCAACGGTTTTTAATGTAACTGATTTACCGCCGGCATTTGGGCCTGAAATCACAAGCAGACGGTCTTTTAGCGTTAATGTTATATCTAACGGAACAATTTCCTTGTCATGGCTTTCAAGCGCCAATTTCAAAATGGGATGACAAGCGTGGTACCATTCCATCTCAGGCTCACGGCTCAATGAAGGCAATGTAGCATCAATGGATTGGGCAAACAATGATTTAGCATAGATAAAATCAAATTCGCCAAGGATATCATAGCTTGCTGACATCTCGTCAAGCATTGGGCGCATCTCGTCGGCAAGCGAGATGAGAATGCGTGTTATTTCGCGTCGTTCTTCAATCTGCAATTCTTTGACACGGTTATTGGCCTCAACAATTTCGGCAGGTTCAATAAAGAAAGTCTTACCTGAAGCCGACTCGTCATGGACAATACCATTGATTTTTCGCTTATACATGGGAGCGACAGGGATTACTAATCTTCCGTCGCGCACCGATGGAGTAGTATCACTGTCAATGTAGCCTTCCTTGACTGCCTGAGTCAACACGCGACGCATTGTCGCATTAATAGAGCCTGCCATGGAAGCCAATTGATGACGTATCTCGGCAAGCTGTGGTGAAGCGTTATCTTTAACGTTACCAAAACGGTCGATGATGCGGTCAATGGCAGCAGTCAATGCCGGGAATGTGATTAGATTAACGGCAATGGCATCAAGTGACGGATAAGCCGAAACGCCCTCGGGATTGCGATGACGCGCAAAGAAAGATGCAATAGTGGCCATTGCCCCCAGAGACAACCTCACCTTCAGCAAATCATTGGCGGGAATAAATGTGCCCGGCACCTTTATGCTTTTTAAAAGTGGGGTTACGTCATGTACATTTTCAAGAGGAAATCCATCATCGCTTCGGATAATGGATAACATTTCGTAGGTAGAATTTAATTTACGGTTGATGTTGTCAAAGTCGGTCAAGAATTGCATATCATCAACGCGCTCAACGCCAAGTGATGAAGTGCATCTCTTTTTTACGAGTTCCCTAACGGCATCAAAACCGATTTTATGTTCAAAAGTAACAGGATATATCACTTATATTGAATTATCTATTTGATTATGATTTTATTTACTGAAGATATGGTCTTAACAATGTAAATTCCGGGGTTGCTAATGCAGGCAGTGGCATCGGCATAGCTGGAATAAGCCGACGAGAATACTTGACGTCCCGCCAAATCAGTAATGGTTATAGGGCCAACATAGCTACTATCAACGTTTATTGAGCTGATGCCTGATGATTTATTTACCCAGAAGCTTATTTTGCTATCACTCTCGGTAATTTCAGTGATGTTGATGCCAAGGTCGTCACCTGCCCAAGATTTTAACGCCGGTGTCGTTGTGGCAGAAAAGCTAGTCACACCTTTAGTACCGGGGAATGTGTATCCGGCAAGATTTGTTGCTGAAGAGCCGTCGGTAGTGTTGTTAGCCTCAACGATATCAACATACTGATGGGATTCAGTGTTATTTACAACATTATTGGTCCAAATGTTTTCGTTGTAATCGATGTGCCAAACGAGCATACCATGTCCGGGCAAGTAAGTATCCCATGACTTTTTTTGGCGATTTTCGAGCAAGAAAAATTCAGTATTTTTGCTTGTGGGAATGAGGCAAGCAGTGTTTGAATCAAGGATGTTTTCCAGTGTCACATTTTTTTCAGAACCGTCAAGGACAATTGGGTCAATCCATTGCAAAGCGTTGCGCTCATAAGCAGCGTAAGTGGGAGGAGTGCGGCTATTGTTGTTATAAGGGCCGTAATCCATCACCGACCATTCACAAGGAGTGTAATATATATAATCTTCCTCGGTGTTATACAAGTCAGGTAAGCCCATAACGTGAGAAAATTCATGTGTAAAGGTGCCGATACCATCAGGAGTCTTTCTATTCAGCAACTCATTGGTACAAGCATAACGGCTTATTTTTACGCCGTCACAAGTCACGACTTTTCCTGCCTCTTCAAGGGTCCAAGCGTGAGGCCACACTGTAGCAGAGCCTCCACCGGAAGCTTCACCACGACCGGCATAGAAAATGAAAACATTGTCAACATAGCCGTCACCATCGAGGTCATATTGAGAAAAATCCACGTCGTCATCTACAATTTTAGCAGCGTCAACGAGCATTTCTTCGGCGTATTTATCATATCCCCAATTATCATTTGTGCCATAATAAGAACGTTTTTGGGGTAATGTTATAGGGCCAATGACATCAAATTGTGGGTCAAACTGGCCTTTTGATGCTGCAACGAAATATTCGTGGCAACTACCGGTGGCGTTCAACTCGCTAAAACCGTCTTTATTGAGCATATCAGTGAAATAGGTCTTGGCATCGGTAGAATATAACGTTGTGTCGAAACTTACATCACTATATTCCACAAGAATTACAAGCGTTTTAATCTTTCCTTTAACGGGAAAGCTACTGGAATACAAGCCCAAGCCTGATTGAGGTATTGAACGACGAGCACGCTTTGAAGACTTAGTCAAAGACTTAACTGTCTGGAGATTATCAATAGTGCTCAGCATTTTCACCTCGGCAGAGGAGCGCTCGGCAGCATTGCGGGCCAAGATGTTAGAGCTAACAAATTCACCTGATGCTGAAGTCGTTGCGTAATAATATTGATTATTTTCGGTGGTCAACGGAATACCGTCCTCGGTAACATAGTAATGAAAGTGCTCATCGCCAATCAATCTTACGGCTAATTGAGTACCATCGGCTTGTTCAACATTGAAGACGCCACGTTGGGCTATCACGGCATTAGCATCAAGAGCTGACAATGCCATGGAAGCTATCATAAACAGGTGAAATTTAATATTCATACGCAAAATTTTGTCTAGTAATAAAATGACAGGAGAAAGACCGCTTTATTTCATTGCCGGTTGGTTTATTCAAAATTACTGCAATTAATTGAGTATAGACCAATTATCTCCTATAAAAAATGTTATACACAACCTCCTCATGGGGAAATATCCGGCATAATTATACTCAAATCGCAAAAGATGCCACAAATATAGTCAAAAAGTAAAATTAACCGAAATATAATTGCATTTTCTCAATAAAAACGTTTATATTTGTGTTGTAAACATTGAACGAGAATTAAACTTTTGCTGATAAATTTCGTCAAATGATTTACAATTGAAAAAAAGAACTATAAATATCTAATTAAACTTGCATTACACATGAATAGTAAAAAAGTATTATTAGGATTGGCGCTAACGCTTGGAATAGTAACACCGTTGACAATGTCGGCACAAAGTTACTATGATGATGACATATACTACGATGCTTCGGCTGCTAAGAAAGAAAAGAGTACAAAGTCAAAGACTACAAAAGTTACTCGTCAACAGCCCACACGCGTTGTAACCTACTACAGCTATCCTGCAGCTGACACATACAGCGAAGCAGTTGATAATTCAGGCAATGTGAGAGACGTTGATGAATACAATCGTCGCGGATTTTTTGCTACCGATGATAACGTAGCAAATGATTCAACAAACAATGACACATTCACTTACACACGTCGTATTGCTCGTTACCACAATCCTAATGTGGTTGAGGAATCAGGAGACTCTGCATTAATAGACTACTATTATGACAGCGAACCGACAGCCAACACTATCAACGTTTATGTCTATGACGACCCATACTACTATGGCGGTTGGGGCGCATGGGGATGGCGTCACCACATTTACAATCCATGGGGTTACTCATATTGGGACCCATATTATAGCCCATGGTCATGGGGCTGGAATGCTCTAAGTTGGGGCATCTTCGGTTGGGACCCATACTGGGATTGGGCCGGATTCTGGGGTCCATCTTGGGGATGGGGCTTCGGCTGGGGCGGAGGCCTCGGTTGGGGACACACCTGGGCATGGGGTGGACACGACCACGGATGGCGTCACACCGGTCCCGGTTCTTCATTCACCCACAACCCAACAGGTAACGGTGCACGTCCCGGCGCAACAGGAATTCGTTCAGCAGCAGGCAGCCGTAACTATGGTAATGTAGGTCGCAGTGGCATAGGTTCAAGCCGTTATGGAAACTTCAGCGGTCGTCCCGGTGCAATTACTAACCGTGCAGGCTCTATTTCAACGCAAACACGTTCTTATGGTACAGGAAATTCAAGTACCGTTTCAGGACAACGCCGTGGAGCTTCATCAAGGAACTCAAGCAGTAGCTCATCAAACAACAGCAACAGCTCACGTCGCAGCAGCTCATCAAGCTACAGTGGCAGTTCATCAAGCCATTCAAGCGGTTCATTCTCATCGGGAGGCGGCCGTTCATCAGGCAGCTTCGGCGGTGGTGGTAGCCACAGTGGTGGCGGCGGTGGTGGACGTGGAGGACGTCGCTAAAAATAGCACTGACACCGTTTTACACAGTGATTCTCCTCAAGTATCTTTAACCCAAACGTAGTAAAAACGAATATTTCTAAGATAATGAATAAGTTTTTCATCGCTACACTCGTGAGTGTAGCACCATCAATGATGATGGCCCAAAGCGCTATTGACGCTTACCAAATAACAGGCAATGACCTCAACGGTACAGCCCGCTTCCAAGCCATGGGTGGCGCATTCACCGCCTTGGGAGGTGATGTATCATCTTTGGGACAAAACCCTGCAGGTATCGGTATTTATCGCAGCAGTGAGATGTCATTATCGTTTGATGTTAATATGCAAAGCTCACAAAGCAAATCACTTGGTTACAGCAGTAGCAAGTTAACTCAAACAAAGTCAGATTTCACCAATGCAGCATACGTAGGCGCAGTTGCTCTCAATAACGAGACAATGCCGTATTTCTCATGGGGAATCAGCTACAACCGCATTGCATCATTTGAGCGCGTTCACGCCGGATATATTCCATCAATAGGAACATCGTTATCAAACTATGTTGCTGCATTCTCAAACGGATATGCACCTGCCGACCTTCTTGACGAAACCGGCTACAATCCATATCAAAACTCCGATTGCGACTGGCTAAGCATCCTTGCATACAACGCTTATGCAATCAACCCCAAGAGCTCGTCATCAACTCAATACAACGGCTTGTACCAAAACGGTACAGACGGAGATGCCAGCTTTGAAGTGAGAGAACGCGGATATGTTGATGAATACAACATCGACTTTGGTGGCAACATCATGAATACAGTTTATTGGGGCTTGGGCCTCGGCATTACTGACATGAGCTATTTCCGCGATACTTACTACGATGAGAGCATGAGTAATGCACGCATTCCCGATGCAGCTGCAACAGGAACAGAAACCGGTAGCGGTAACATTGGTCTTGGTAACAGCAAGGGCATTACCGGTACAGGTGTTAACGTGAAACTTGGTCTTATCTTCAAGCCCGTTAATGAGTTCCGTGTTGGTATCGCAGTACACACCCCCAC
>CAYTFG010000003.1:35942-53930 GCA_964436925.1 uncultured Bacteroides sp.
AACGTAAATAGCGACATCTCAACTTACTATCAAGGTTCAAATATTCTCCGCATTGGTGGTGAATTCCGTGCATTGCCTTGGTTGAGCTTCCGCCTGGGTTACAACTACCAATCTTCAAATGTGAAGAACGATGTTGAAGAAGGTAATTATGAAATCTACACTTCAGGTACCGACCCAAGCTTCACCTTCACCAAGGACACTCAATACATCACAGCCGGTGCAGGTTTGCGCTACCAAGGTCTATACTTTGACTTGGCATATGTTCACCAAAATCGCAAGAGCACTTACCATGCTTTCACCGATTACACCGAACAAGACAACTCATGGGCTTCAGCACCCACAGCATCAATAACCGAAAATAACAACAAGCTTGTGTTTACTCTAGGTTATAAATTCTAAGTACATTTTACTTTACAATTATAAAAATTTAATAGTGAGCGAGTTATCACACTTGCTCACTATTGTTTTCTTTTAAATGGAATCAAAAAGCCAAAACATAGATATCGACAATGAAGAGTTTCAAAATGTGTGGAAACTCATCAACTATTCCAACCGTTCAATCTTCATGACCGGTAAGGCAGGAACCGGTAAATCAACGTTCTTGCGCTACATTTGTGAGCACACAAGGAAAAAGTATGTTGTGCTTGCGCCCACCGGAATTGCAGCTGTAAATGCGGGAGGAATGACTATGCACTCGTTTTTCAAGCTTCCATTTAAGCCATTACTTCCCGACGACCCTGACTTTGCCACATCACGCCTTCGCGACCGCATGAAATACTCTCGCTCGTTTATAAAACTGCTCAAAGAGCTTGAGCTGATAATTATTGACGAGATTTCAATGGTTAGAGCTGACTTGATTGACTTTATAGACCGCCTACTCAGAGTATATTGCCATAATATGCGCCAGCCGTTTGCCGGCAAGCAACTCCTATTTGTAGGTGACCTTTACCAGCTGGAGCCTGTGGTCACAAACGACATGAAGGAGGTACTCAAGCGCCATTACTCGGCTCCATTTTTCTTTAATGCCAACGCATTTAGAGAAATAGACATGGTAGCCATTGAACTTCGCAAAGTTTACCGACAGAATGACCCGCAATTCATCGCAATGCTTGACCGCATCAGGACCGGACAACCGCTACGCGATGATATTGAGACACTAAATGCTCGCGTCAATACAAACGCAGGTGTCAATGAAGATGAAATGACAATGACACTTGCCACAAAGCGAGAAATGGTCAATTACATCAACGAAGAGCACCTCAATAAGCTTAAGACTCCCGAAGTCACCTACATAGGCAAAATCTCGGGGAAATTCCCGGATAACGACCTTCCAACACCGCTGGAGTTGACTCTCAAGGTTGATGCTCAGGTTGTCTTTATCAAGAACGACCGCGACCGCCGTTGGGTCAACGGAACGATTGGCAAAATTGTCAGTTGCTCAGAAAACTCCATTGAAGTTCAGGTTGAGTCAGGCAGTAAGTACACTGTTGAGCGAGAAGTGTGGTCAAACATCAAATATGAGTACGATGAAGAGACCAAACGTGTCATTGAAAAAGAAATTGGCTCCTACATTCAATTTCCTTTACGCCTGGCATGGGCGCTAACCGTACACAAAAGCCAAGGCTTGACATTCACTAACGTTATCATCGACATAGGTCAAGGAGCATTCAGCGCCGGCCAAACTTATGTAGCACTTAGCCGCTGTCGTTCGCTAGAGGGCATGACGCTCAAGAGCACGGTCAACGAGCGTGATATCTATGTAAATCCTTCGGTGGTAAAATTTTCCAAGAATTACAACAATCAGCACTCCATCAACATCGCACTTGCCGATGCACACGCCGATGACTGCTATAACAAAGCGCTCGAAGAGTGGAAAAATGACAATTACTTTAAAGCATTTGACTACTTCATCGAGGGGCTCAAAACGCGCAACGAGCTAGACAATGATGCAGCAATGCGGTTAGCAAAACACCAACTCAATCGCATAGCAAAAATCAACGATGAGAAAAAGCAACTACTCGAGCAAATTGACGGTTATCGCGAACAATTGCTCAAACTAGCTCAAGAATATGTAACCTTGGGCGAAGACTGTCGCGAAGAAGCTCATGACTTGACATCAGCCATAGCGAACTATGAAAAGGCAATCAAATTGGCACCGGACTACCAACGAGCTCACTTGGCATTGGGAATAGCTTATGCCGAAGCAGAGATGCATTTTGAAGCCGTTGACGAGCTCATGAAGGCTGAAAATTTAGATTCTAGCGACTACAGACCCAATCTTCACATCGGTAAAGTTTACTTCGCAATTGAAGATTATTCCAATGCACTTGACCAGCTAACGGTTGCGCTCAAGAAGAACGAGAATATCGCAGACATACACTTTGCACTAGCTGACGTTTATGAGGCTATAGAAGATGAAGATATGGCAAAACGTCACCGCAAATTGGCTCAAAAGCTTAGAAAGAAGAAAAAGTAAAAGAATTAGCGATAAAATCCATAAAATAGTTGTATTTTTGTAAAAACTTTTCTTTTTTCAATACAATCTATGAGATATATTCTTTCCTTACTCCTATTTGTTATTGTTGCTTGCGGATGTAGTTCCAACAGTAGCGATATGGACGTATCCAAAGACATAGCCGATATACGTCAAGCCATTGAAGCAAAAGACGTAAAAACTCTATACCGCATACGCGAAGATATGGGTATGGACCCCGACAGAGCAAGATATATAGTCAAAGTCACCAAAGATTCTACAATACAATTGCACGGTGCAATGATTGCCGTACTTTTACCCTGCGAAAAAGCCGCCAGAGTGTTTATTGACGAGGCACAAGAATCGCCTATCGAGCACAACAATATCTGCGAGCTAGCCAATTGTATTGAAGAAATCTATGAATTGATGAATTATTCACGAGCTTTCGCCGTTTTTAAGTCAACGCTAAACGATTATGAATTGAGACTGACAACCGACGAGCGAGCTCAACTATATGTGCGCGTAAATACGCCCGAAGTTCTGGCCGAAGCTCTAAATGAAGACCCTGATTCAGCGCTTACCAAAGCTATTATCAAGGCATACAAAGACACGCCGAAACTTCAAAATATATTTGTATCTAACCTCCAAAAATAATGGAATCAACCAATACATTTCTAGATTTTATCACAGAAGCGCTAGTTTCAATCCCCTACCCCAAACAACCAAACGGGCTTTATGCGCCTATAAAATACACCCTCGACGGAGGCGGTAAACGCATTCGTCCGGTGCTTATGCTTGCCACTTGTTCAGCACTCGGCGGCAACTACCAAGATTGCAAAGACCAAGCGATAGGCATTGAAATGTTCCACAACTTCACTTTGCTCCATGATGACGTGATGGACAATGCAGACATACGTCGCGGACGTCCAACAGTTCATCGTCGCTGGAACGAAGCCACAGCTATTCTCTCGGGTGACGCGATGTTGACCATGGCCACCCAATATATCGGTCATAATCCGGCAATTCTTGACTTGTTTAACCGCACTGCGATGGAAATCTATGAAGGCCAACAATATGACATGGACTTTGAGCACCGCACTGACGTTACTGTCGATGAATACATGGAAATGATACGCCTCAAGACCTCAGTGTTGCTGGGCTGTGCTTGTCGCATCGGAGCAATAATTGCAGGAGCTAATGAAGTTGCACAACAAGCATTTTATGACTACGGTATCAACCTTGGATTAGCATTTCAACTTCAAGATGACTATCTTGACACTTATGGTAATCCGCTTGTTTTCGGCAAAGAAATTGGTGGTGATATTATCAACGACAAGAAAACATGGTTGCTCATCAATGCCCTAAACGAAGATAAATCAGGTGTAATTGACAAATACCTTGGCGTTAAGAATGATGACCAGGCAAAGATTTTGGCAGTTAAGCAAGTCTATGACTCACTCAATCTCCCCACACGTTGCCACGACCTCATCAACGTCTATATTGAGCGCGCCATCGATTCAATCGGGAGCCTGGACCTCACGGCAGATGCCCGCGAATATTTTGTCAACCTAGCTAAAAAATCATCAACTCGCACTCACTAAATGATAATTGATACCCACACCCACCTCTATCTTGAAGAATTTCAACCGAATGAGGCAGACGCAGTGAACCGCGCCATTGAAGCGGGTGTTGACACTCTCATTTTCCCCAACGTTGACTTGACCACAATTGAGCCAATGAAGGCACTGCAGCGCCAATTCCCGACAAACATTTACATGGCTATGGGCCTGCACCCCACCGAAGTCAATGACAATTGGCTCAACGACTTGAAAATCGTCGAAGACGAGTACTTAAACAATATCAGCTCGTATGTTGCAATCGGAGAAATAGGGATAGACCTTTATTGGGACAAAACTTATAGAGAGCAACAGATGCTTGCATTTGAACGACAAGCCAAGCTTGCAGCCGAGCATGATGTTCCCATTATCATTCACTGCAGGGATGGTCTCAATGAAGCGCTGGAAGTGCTCCGTGGCTTAAATAAAGTGCCTCGTGGCGTGTTTCACAGCTTTGGCGGTACAAATGATGATGTAGACGCCATTCGAGCCGTAGGCGACTTCTATTTCGGCATAAACGGCATTGTAACGTTTAAGAATTCCAAGCTTCGCGAAGTATTGCCCCACATAGGCATCGACCGCCTGCTTCTTGAAACCGATTCGCCGTATTTGGCACCGGTACCTCACCGTGGCAAGCGCAATGAGAGCGCATTTATCATCCACACGGCGCAATATGTTGCCATGGCAATGGACACGACACTTGAACACGTTGCCGAGGTCACCTCATCTTCAGCACGAACATTGTTCAATCTATAACACAAAAAAAAGAATCCCGCTCATCCATTACAGATTTGCGGGATACTTTTTTATCTATCTATGATATATTAGAACTTGTAACCGGCTTCGTCAACCATTACGCGGTCTTCATCAATTTTTGAACCGATAGTTGTCAACAAATCGCCAACAACACCACCGTTCATGCCCACGCGCAAGCATTGCAATTGAACTTCGCGAGACAAGCGAGCACGACCGCCGGCAAAGCGCAATTCAGTAGTTGGGTGGATAAAACGGAATATTGCGATTGTTGTCAAAATATCTTCATCGCTGATAGGCGCTGTATCGGCCAATGGAGTTCCGGGGATAGGAGCAAGAATATTGATGGGAATTGAATGAGGAGTTACTTCACGCAATTTCAAGCCAAATTCAACGCGTTGTTCAGCGGTTTCGCCCATACCGATGATACCACCGCTACAAACTTCAAAACCGATTTCTTGAGCCCACTTAATTGTTTGCACTTTATCTTCGATGGTGTGAGTGGTACACAATTTGGGGAAATAAGAAGGAGCAGACTCCAAGTTGCAGTGATAACGACGCACGCCGGAATCCCACAATTGTTGCAATTCTTCCTTGGTCAATAATCCTAGTGAAGCGCAAGTGTAAATGCCAACATCTTTCTTAACTTTGCTGAGGATTGAGCACACATCATTTAGTGCTTTACCCTTAGTAGAACGGCCACTGGCAACAAGAGAATAACGTTTAACGCCTTTTTCCTTGTTGTAACGAGCTATTTCCATACATTTTTCAGGGTCAAACAAGTCATAAGTTTCGCAACCGGTTTTGAAATGTGCTGACTGAGCACACCATTTACAGTTTTCAGAGCAATGACCTGAACGGATGTTCACAATTGAGCATGAGTCAAAATCACGCTTGCACATTTTGGCAGTTATTTCAGCAGAAGCCTTGTACAACTCTTCTTTATCTTCCACTTTCAGTAGAGCATATGCTTCATCAGCAGTAATTTGCTCACCACCTAGGATTTTATTTTTAAGATTTTCGACCAATGTCATATTCTAATTAATTTTTAATTTTCGCCAAAATTACTATATATTATTCTATTTACTCATTTTTTTTGATTAATTATTATTAACTTTGAGTGTTACTTTTATTATTTTATTCATTTTGCTCAATGAGAAATAAGTTTTGTCTGATTTTTGCCATCTCGGCAAGTTCGTTTATCGGCCTACCCCTCAATGCCCAAAACGATGGAGGCATTTCACCGGAAATGCTCCAAAACATCAAAAGTAGTTATCAACACAATGCCGGCGACCGCGCTATTCACAACGCTCTTGCCACTACCGACATCAGCACACTCGCCGTAAACCACGACAATAAGAACGGCCTCGACACATATTTTAGCGACCGCGTTTCCAGCAAAGGCATTACCAACCAAAAGTCATCAGGACGCTGCTGGTTATTTACCGGGCTAAATGTTCTACGTGCCCAAATGATGGCAACATATAACACTCCAAAATTAGAATTTTCTCAGGTTTATAACTTTTTCTATGACCAACTGGAGAAATCTAATCTATTTCTACAAGCTATCATAGACACGTCAAACGAGCCGCTTGATTCTAAACAAGTTGATTGGTTGCTTCAAAACCCCATAAACGATGGCGGTCAATTCACCGGTATCGCCGATATTATCATGAAATATGGTGTAGTGCCTTCAACCGTTATGCAAGAGACCTACTCCAGCGAGCACACATCACAAATGTCTCGTCTATTGGCGCTCAAGCTTCGCGAAGATGCGCTGATTTTGCGCGACCTCAGCGCCAACGGGTCCGCAAAAGATGCTATCGCTTCTCGCAAAACTGAAATGCTTGCTGAAATCTACCGAATGCTTGCCGTTAACCTGGGTGAACCTCCCACAGAATTCACATGGACTCGCTGTGATGCCGACGGCAAACCCATCGAGACTAAGACTTATACTCCACAATCGTTCTACCAAACATTTCTCGGCAACAACCTCAAAGAAGACTATGTAATGCTAATGAACGATCCATCGCGTGAATTTTACAAGCTATATGAGATTGACATGGACCGCCACGCCTATGACGGCAAAAACTGGACTTATGTCAACCTTCCCATCGAAGATATTAAAGCGATGGCAATAGCATCAATCCAAGATAGCACGATGATGTATTTTTCATGTGATGTGGGCAAATTCTTGGACCGCGACCGCGGTGTTCTTGATGTCAACAATTTTGACTACGCTTCACTCATGGGCACTTCATTCAACATGGACAAGCGCCAACGCATCTTAACTCATGCCAGCGGTTCTTCCCACGCAATGACACTCGTAGCCGTTGACCTCGATAAGAACGGCAAGCCAAAGAAATGGCTTGTTGAAAACTCTTGGGGCCCCGGAGCCAACGACGGACACCTCATCATGACCGATAAATGGTTTGATGAATATATGTTCCGCCTTGTGGTCAACAAAAAATACATCACATCAAAAGTCAAAAACGTACTCAAGCAAAAACCGACTCTTCTCCCGGCTTGGGACCCAATGTTCAGCAACGAACTTTAACCTCATAACCACCATACACAAATGGAATCAATACGCAGTCTTTATAAAATTGGCACAGGCCCATCTAGTAGCCACACTATGGGCCCACGCAACGCCGCCAAGCAATTCCTAGCAGAAACTCCTGGCGCTGCATCTCGTGAAGTTACACTTTACGGCTCTCTCGCCGCTACAGGCAAAGGCCACTTGACCGACTTAGCGATTATTGACGAACTAAAAAACGACGCTCCTGTTGAAATTGTGTGGAAACCTGATGTTTTCTTACCATTCCACCCCAACGGGATGACATTCAAAGCATTTGATGCAAATCACGGCTTAATCTCAGAACAAACAATCTACAGCATTGGCGGTGGTGATATTATACGCGAAGGCCAAGAGCTTAATCCCGCAAAACAAATCTACGAGATGTCTACCATCAAGGAGATACTTGCGTGGTGTGAATCAAACGGTCGTTCGTTCTGGGAATATGTTGATGTTTGCGAAGATAAAGAAATATGGGACTACCTGCGCGAAGTGTGGCGCGTCATGAAAGAAGCAGTGCAACGAGGCATCGAAAACGAGGGGGTTCTTCCCGGAGGGCTCGGTGTTCGCCGTAAAGCGGTCAGCTATTTCATGAAAGCAGTCGGCTACAATGCGAGCCTCAAAAGCCGTGGTCTCGTTTATGCCTATGCACTTGCTGTCTCTGAAGAAAATGCTTCAGGCGGTACCATCGTCACAGCCCCCACTTGCGGTTCTTGCGGCGTGTTACCGGCAGTTCTATATCACCTTAGCACATCTCGACCATTCCCCGAGCAACGTATTCTCCGCGCGCTTGCCACTGCGGGACTATTTGGTAACGTAGTAAAAGCAAATGCCTCAGTTTCAGGCGCTGAAGTAGGTTGCCAAGGCGAAGTGGGTGTCGCGTGCGCAATGGCAGCAGCCGCAGCATCTCAGCTATTTGGCGGTACACCGGCTCAAATTGAGTACTCAGCCGAGATGGGACTTGAGCACCACCTAGGGCTCACTTGTGACCCGGTGTGTGGACTTGTGCAGATTCCTTGCATTGAGCGTAACGCCTATGCGGCAGCACGTGCACTTGACGCAAACCTATATGCGGCATTCTCCGACGGACGCCACTCAGTATCGTTTGACCGCATCGTCGAGGTGATGAAACAAACAGGCCACGACATTCCAAGTCTGTACAAGGAAACTTCACAAGGAGGCCTTGCAGTCATCAAATAATCACTCAGATTTGCCCATTTTTTGCACGCTTTTCAATTTTTCTGCGTAACTTTGTGCTTCATTAAACGACATGACACATTTTGCCAAAATAGCGTGCTTGATTATCGCTACGACCCTCTTGTGGGGTTGTAGCTCTACTCGTCACGTCCCTGATGGGGAATTACTTCTCAACTCGGTTGATATCAACGTTGTGGATAACCAAGATATCAACACACTCGAGCTTTACAACTTCTTGCGCCAAACGCCAAACCACAAAGTTTTAGGATTTGCCAAACTTCAGCTAGGCACCTACAACCTTTCAGGTAACGACACCACTCACTGGTACAACCGCTGGTTACGCCGCATTGGCCAAGCCCCCGTTATCTATGACAATGACCTCACCATCACATCAGGCAAGCAATTGCGTCAAGCTCTTATCAACAAAGGTTATATGGGCGCTCGTGTCGATATTGACACGCTTATCAATAGCAAGAAAAAGACAATAGACCTCACCTATCGCATCTCGGCAGGCACGCCCCACACCATCTCCTCAATAAGCTACGAAATTCCCGACACTACAATCCGTGATATAATCATGGCAGACTCTGCCATGTTCACCATTTCGCCATCGTCACTTTTTGACCGCAACGAACTCGACAACGAGCGCACGCTCATCACCGAGCGCCTCCGTGACCACGGATATTACACATTCAATAAAGATTTCATCACTTTTACCGCCGACACAGCACGTGGGAGTAAAGAGATAGACCTCACGATGCACGTGCATCAACCCAAAGCCGCACCCAACGCGCCTATCGACTCGCTGCCACAGCATCTCCGCTACAACATACGCAACGTCATCTTTGTTACCGACTTTGACGCCAAACAGAGCGGTGGTACATATAATTTCGGACGTCAGGACACTGTCATATACAACAATCTAATTATTCTTTATGGCAGTGACCACTATATCAAGCCATCTATCCTAGATGAAAAATGCTTCATTGACCCCGGCATGGCATACAATTCAAAAGCCATAGACCGCACTTATGAAGCTCTTGGTCAACTGGGAATACTCAAATTTATCAACATAGACCTCAAGCCGGTGGGCACAATTGACAACACTGCGTTTCTTGATGCATACGTTCTCCTCTCTCGCGGCAAGAAACAGGGTGTAACATTTGAGGTTGAAGGTACTAACTCAGAGGGCGACCTCGGCTTTGGCGCCGGTGTCACTTATCAGCACCGCAACCTTGCTCACGGTTCAGAACTTCTCACCGCCAAATTCCGTGCATCCTATGAAAGTCTATCAGGCGACCTCAACGGGCTCATCAACGACACTTATTCTGAATATGCCGGCGAAGTGGCACTCACATTCCCAAAATTTGAATTTCCGTTTCTTTCAAAGTCACTAAAACAGCGCATGAAAGCCAACACGGAATTTTCAATATCAGCCAACTACCAAGAACGCCCCGAATATACTCGTATCATCGCCGGCGCCGCTTGGAAATACAAATGGACCTCACGTATGCGCAACTACACTCAATCACGTCACCAATTTGACCTCATTGACATCAACTACGTGTACTTGCCGCAGAGCACAATAAACTTCATGGACGAAATTGCGCCCACCAATCCGCTTCTCCGCTATAGCTATGAGGACCACTTTATCATGCGTTTAGGCTATACCTACTACCGCACAAACCGCCGTATTCCCACAGCTACCATCAACGCATTTGCAATGCAACCATCGGTGTTCACACTGCGTGCTTCCGCCGAAATGGCAGGTAACCTTCTCTATGGAATATCCTCATTGGTAAATAGTAAAAAAGAAGACGGTGCATACAAAATTTTCGGCATCCAATATGCACAATATGTCAAAGGCGAAGTGGATTACACTTACACTCGCAACTTTAACTCACGCAACGCATTCTCGGTTCACGGCGGACTTGGGATTGGCTACCCTTACGGTAACTCGTCAATGATTCCGTTTGAAAAGCGTTTCTATGCCGGTGGTGCCAACGGAGTGCGCGGTTGGGGTGTCCGCACCCTGGGTCCCGGTCGCTACGACTCCCGCAACTCAGTGAGCAACTTCATCTACCAGTGCGGTGATATCAGCCTCAACATGAGCATGGAATACCGCGCAAAACTATTTTGGGTGTTTGAAGGTGCGCTATTTGTTGATGCAGGAAACATTTGGACAATCAAGAACTACGAAACTCAACCGGGCGGTCAATTCAAGTTCAATTCCTTCTACAAAGAAATTGCGCTAGCTTATGGCGCCGGTATCCGTATGGACTTTACCTACTTCCTCCTCCGCTTCGACTTGGGTATGAAAGCCCATAACCCCGCAATGAACCAAGAGCCTTGGCCCATCATTCATCCCAAGTGGGGACGCGATGCCACATTCCACTTCTCAGTGGGTTATCCATTCTAATCAAGTATATTTATTATCACGCATACAAAAATCCCTCGATTATGAAACAATTAGTAATATTCGACCTCGACGGAACACTTCTCAACACCATCGACGACCTCGGTAATGCCACCAATTACGCTCTCCAACAATGCGGCTACCCCACTCACATGATTTCAACATACCCCTACTTTGTTGGGAACGGTATCAACAAACTCATTGAACGCGCACTTCCTCAAGACGACCGTTCGCAGTCCAACGTGATGACTCTCCGCCGATACTTTCTCGAATACTACGACAAGCACTGCTGTGACGACACAAAGCCCTATCACGGCATTCCGGAGCTACTACAAGAGCTTACTGAACGAGGCATAAACCTCGCCGTGGCTTCAAACAAATATCAATCGGCAGTGGAACAACTTATCAAGCACTTCTTCCCCAATTACAATTGGGTAGCCGTTGAAGGTCAAAAGACAGATGTTCCCACCAAGCCGGACCCATCCATAGTTTTTGAAATTCTCAACACTTGTCCAACGCCCAAAGACAATGTTCTCTATGTGGGTGATTCAGGTGTAGACATGGAGACCGCACGCCGCGCTTGCATCGAATCAGTTGGCGTCACATGGGGCTTCCGTCCTGAAAAAGAGCTACGCGAAAACTATGCTGACCACATCATTTCTGACCCCGACGACATTCTGTCGCTAATATAACCACAAAAAAATTAACCTATAATTTTTTGTAAGATAAGAAAAAATATATACATTTGCCACAATCTATATAGACAAGAGCGCGTAGGCTCAACACTCCTTGCCTTAAAAAATCACTTTCTCTAAGAGCCGGAGAATTTATATCTAATCAAAAAACCTTACATTATGCGTAAATTATTTTTAGCATTTGGTGTTGCTGCACTCGTTGCTAGTTGTGGCACAAAAGAAAGTTCAGATGCAGCAGAAACTGCTCAAGAAGCAGTAGAAGACGCTACCGAACAAGTTGAAGAAGGTACTGAAGCAGCTCAAGAAGTTGCCGGCCAAGCAGCTCAAACAGTTGAAGAAGGCACTGAAGCAGCCGGTACAACCGTTGCTGAAGCAGCTGAAGCTGTAAAAAATGCAGCTGAAGACGTTAAAGAAACTGCTTCTAAAAACTGGGACAGCATTCTTAGCGAATACAACAGCCTCGCTGACCAAGCAGTTGAAACTTACAAGAAGACTAAGTCAGGTGACCTTTCAGCAGTAAAGAACCTTCCATCAATCGTTAGCAAAGCTAAATCACTAGGTTCTCAACTAGAAGGCGCAAAGAGCCAACTTTCTGACTCACAAAAAGCGCTTCTCGCTCAAGCACAACAAAAACTCGCTTCAATCGGCAAATAATTTCCGATTTAAACGAATTTTATTCTAAACTTATACAGCTCCACACGTTAATGCCTGTGGAGCTGTTATTTTATACGGGAAAATCGGCTGAAAATTCAAAATTTATTACTAATTTTGTCGTTAGATTTTAGGTTTAACAAGACGTATTTTTCAATTCTCTCCAAAGCAACTATATCAAATTGCTTACAATGCGAAATTTTATTGTCAATTTTTTAAAATAATATGGATTGGTTCACTGATTTATTACTTCCCGGTAACACCTCCATTGGAGCTACAATTGTTCTGTACTCCTTTGTTATTGCCTTGGGTATATTCCTCGGCAAAATCAAGGTCGCAGGCGTTTCCCTAGGAGTTACTTTCGTCCTATTCGTCGGAATCCTCATGGGCCACTTTGGTTACATCGTTGATGAACAAGTGCTCAAATTTGTCCGCGAATTTGGTCTTATCCTCTTCATCTTCTCTATCGGTCTACAAGTAGGCCCCGGTTTCTTCTCATCATTCAAGAAAGGTGGTATGACACTCAACGGACTAGCCGTCCTGATTGTTGCCCTTAACGTACTTATCGTTCTCGGCATCTATTTCTTCGGCAACGTCAAAGACATCAACGCCCTCGTCGGTGTCATGTCAGGTGCCGTTACCAACACCCCCGGTCTCGCCGCCGCTCAACAAGCAATCTCGCAAACTAACCCCGATGCAGCCAACGTCATGGCATCAGGTTATGCTGCCGCTTACCCACTTGGTGTTATCGGCATCATCGCCTCAATGTTTGTCATTAAAGCAATTTTCGGCATCAAAGTTGAAGACGAGATTCGCCAAATCGAGGAAGACCAAGAGAACTCTCAACTCAAACCTTACCTCATCACCATCGAGGTTACCAACAAACTTATCGATGGTATCACACTTGTACGCCTTCACGACGTCATACAAGCCAACTTCGTAGTTTCACGTATAATGAACCACGAAGGCGAAATTGAAATTCCTAAGTCAAGCACTGAAATCCACGTTGGCGACAAACTCTTCATCGTGATGTCAGCTCAAGACGTTGAGCGATTCCTCGCTGTTATCGGTCCTAAAGTTGACCTTGACTGGGAAGCAGCTACCCCAACCGAAGTTGTTTCACGACGTATCCTCATCACCAAGAGCGAATACAACGGTGTGGCACTCGGTTCACTTCGACTACACAATGGTTACAAGCTTAACGCTACACGCGTTAACCGTGCCGGTGTAGACCTTCTCGCTACAGCAGGCCTTCGCCTACAAATGGGTGACCGCATCACCGTCGTTGGTAACATCGAAGACATCGACCGCTTAGCTGCTAAGATGGGTAACTCAATGAAGCGCCTCAACCAGCCTAACCTCATCACAATCTTTGTTGGTATCATGCTTGGTATCATCCTCGGCTCTATCAACATCGGTTACGGCATGAAACTAGGTCTTGCCGGCGGTCCGCTCGTTGTCGCTATCCTTCTCAGCCGTTTCGGTTACAAACTTAAGCTCGTTACCTACACTTCATCGTCAGCATCGCTCATGCTCCGCGAACTAGGTATCGTTCTCTTCCTTGCCTCAGTTGGTATCTCAGCCGGTAAGGGGTTTGCCGAAACAGTATTCAACATCGTTGGTATGTGGTGGGTCATATGGGGCTTTGTAATCACAATTGTACCACTCATCGTGGCAGGTTGCATAGCTCGTGCGCGCTACAAAATCAACTTCCTCACCATCATGGGTCTCCTCTCAGGTTCTACAACCGATCCTCCTGCACTTGCTTACGCTAACAACTCAACCGGTAACGATGCGCCTGCAGTAGCCTACTCTACTGTTTATCCGCTCACAATGTTCCTTCGCGTTGTTGCTGCGCAAGTCCTCATCCTCTGCTTCGCTTAACAGCAAGCTATAGACATAGAAATCCCCCGATTTCAATATAAAAATTGCGAAAGGCGTGCCCTCAATTCGGCACGTCTTTCTCTTTTCCTGTAGCCTCGCAACGCCAAGCTAAAAGTCATCCACTGAAAAAATGGTCGGAGATACGACCTTTTTTTAGTGTAAACCCCATAACTACCTGATTATGTGCAAATAAGGTCTATTTTTAAATCACTGATTTTCATGCATAAAATCAAGCATATATTGAAAAGTGTAGATTTTAGCCTTCAAAATATATTGAAAAGTGTAGATTTTGCTTGCTTAAATCTATTGAAAAGTGTAATTTTGCAGTATTCTAATGAATTAAAATACTGTATATCATGCTAAAACGAAAAATAAGTAATTACATAGAAAATCATCTGACTAGCGATAACGATAAAATACTTATCGTTGAAGGCGCTCGGCAGATAGGTAAGTCATATATCATCCGCGAAGTAAGTAAGAGACTATTTACAAATTATATAGAAATTAACTTTGTTGAAGATGATGAAGGTGCGCAATTATTTAAAGACATTCGCCGCACCGATGATTTCTATATCAAATTAAGTGCAATTGCCGGGAATCAAATGGATGACTACAGTAATACGCTTATCTTTCTTGACGAAATACAACACTACCCGCAATATCTGACGATGTTAAAGTTCTTACGACAAGAACATCGTTATCGGTTCATTGCCAGTGGAAGTCTATTGGGCATTACTTTGAGGGATACAACTTCGATTCCTATCGGTAGTATTTTACGAGTTGAGATGTATCAACTAGATTTTGAAGAGTTTCTATGGGCAAACGGTGTTGGCTCGGTAGCTATTGACAGTTGGCAAAAAAATTACGCTGAGCGGAAAAGTCTTGATGAGAAAACTCATCAATTTGTGCTTGATTTGTTTAGAAAGTATTTACTTGTTGGCGGAATGCCCGACTCAGTAAATACATATCTAGAAACACATAACATCGTGAAAGTGCGTGAAGTACAAGAATCAATACGTGGTCTTTATGCGACTGATGCATCAAAATATGAACGAGATTCTAATAAAAATTTGCTTATACGCAAAATATATGAAATGATTCCATCACAAATGGAGAACAAGAAAAAGCGCATAGTTGCTAAAGACATTCAAGGGTTAAAAGGAGATAGATTCAGTCGTTATAGCAATGAATTTGAATATCTGCTGTCATCAGGCATAGCAAATGGAGTGTCAGCTGTCAGCAATCCTAAATTTCCGTTAGCTGAATCGGCTCAAAAGAATCTCATCAAACTTTATTTGAACGATGTGGGAATGCTCACCTCTCAGCTTTATCGGTATAATTTACAACCGATTTTGACTGACGAACGAAGCATAAATCTCGGCTCAGTGTACGAAAGTGTGGTGGCCCAAGAACTAAAAGCGCATGGTTTTAAATTGTTCTACTACGATAATCGACATAAGGGTGAAGTTGACTTTATTGTTGATGATTTCCAAAACCAAAGCATATTGCCAATTGAGGTAAAATCAGGCAGAAACTACACCATTCACAGTGCGCTCAATAATTTTATGCGTACACCTGATTATAGTGTTCATTCTGCGTTAGTGCTTTCAAATGAGCGCATGGTGCGTGAGGTAAACGGAATTGTCTACTTGCCAATTTACTACTTGCTGTTTATCAAGCCATGTGAGGCTACAGACCTTATTTTTTGAGATTAAAAAATGCGAGGCGATTTCACGTAAAGAAATCACCCCGCATAGGATTTTTCATAATTCCCAAAAAACTATTTCATCTCAAGGTATTGCACTTTATCCATGTCTCCATAATCAAGATTTTCACCGCCCATACCCCAAATAAACATATAATTGGAAGTTCCGGCAGCAGCGTGAATTGACCATTCGGGCGACATGATAGCTTGCTCGTTGTGCAACCACACAAGACGATTTTCTTGAGGCTCACCCATCAAGTGACATATCGCATTGCCCTCAGGGACATTGAAGTAAAAGTATGCTTCCACACGGCGGTCATGAGTGTGGGCAGGCATTGTGTTCCAAACGCTACCCGGCTTCAACTCAGTCAAGCCCATTTGCAATTGGCACGGACCTTCTTCGAGAACGTTTGCCACGATTAATTGATTGATTACGCGGTCGTTACTTTCTTCAGGTTTGCCGGCAGCAAATGAATTGGCCTTGATAGTGCCTTTGCGACCATCAATCGTAATAAGCTGAGTTTTATAGGCTTTATGAGCCGGAGTGGAGTTAAAATAAAATTTTGCAGGCTTGGATGCGTCTTTACTCTTGAATGTTACTTTTTTGTTGCCACGGCCAACGTAAAGTGCATCTTTGAAATGCAATTCGTAGTCTTTACCATCGACAGTGACAATGCCGTCACCGCCCACATTTATCACGCCAAGTTCCCTTCTTTCAAGGAAATAGTCAGCTTTCAACGGGTCAATTGTCTCCAATTCCACAACTCGACTAACGGGTGAGACGCCACCAAAAATCAAGCGGTCATAGAGCGAATAGGTCATATTGACAGTATCTTGAGCCATAACAGTTGGCATCATAAAATGACTGCGCAATTGCTCTGTAGTATAGTGTTTTACGTCATCGGGATGGCATCCGCGTATCAGCGAATAATTGGTTTGCGCTCCCATGGCAAATGTTGACGCCAAAAGCACAGCCGATAAAAATATCTTTTTCATGTGTCGTTGTATTTATTTTGTTGATTGATTGCGAATTATAGTTACTCTATTCCACCACATCAAAGCCATAGTGGCAACGATAGTGATTGAAACGCCCACCCATTTCAGCGTGTGAGTCAAGTGGAAAATCACCCATGCAAGCGGACTTGATGCAAAATCGAGGCTACCGCCCGAAAAGCCTTCAGGTATTGCCACTGCCGAGTCGCCTGTTGTTGAGTAAACATCTTGAGCGGCAAGCGTAAAGTATGGCGACAAATTGGTCACCATGTACAAGCCAAGAACGATTACCACAAGGCCTACAACAAAGGTTTTCACCACATTACCGCGAGTGAACGGTAACACGAGTGGGAAAATATAGAACATTCCGGCAAGTGATGCCAACGGCAAAAATTCATTACCCGGCAAAACTACTGCAAGAAAAAGTGTAACGGGGATAAGAAGCAACGAAACGACCAGCGTTGTTGGGTGTCCGATAACGAGCGCCGGACTCATGCCGATACTTAGTCCGTCAGCGCCTTTGAATTTGCGAGCTATCAATTGGCGTGTTGCGTCGCTAATGGGCTTCAAGCCTTCGATGAAAAGCACAGTCACACGTGGAATCAGCTCCATTACAGCTCCGACCTTGATGCCAAGACCGAGAATATATGGTATTTGGTCAACAATCTCGCCACCGCTCTTGCAGGTCAAGCAACCGATGCCAATGCCAACAATAACGCCTAAAAACAAAGGTTCGCCCAATACGCCGAATTTTTTCTTTAGGCCCTCAGCATCTATCTCCAACTTACTGAAGCCGGGGATGCAATCAAGCGCCTTGTTGATAATTACGGCAAACGGTGCAAAACCGGCGCAGAAAGGCTGAGGTATAGATATGCCTTCCATGCCGTCATAATATTCTTGGAATCGCTTGGCTGTTCTATCAGCAATCACCAAAGTCAATATGTAGCAGACTATTGCAGCAAAGAATCCCCAGGCGATTGAATCGCTGGCGAAGTAAACCACCGCACCAATAAAGGCAAAATGCCAATAA
>CAYTFG010000004.1:0-5083 GCA_964436925.1 uncultured Bacteroides sp.
TATTATCTTTGCAACATGAAACCGAGAGAACTAATTTCAGACGCTTTAAAAAAGATACCCGTAGGAGTAGTCTTTGACTATTCCAGCCTATCCCTTCCTGCAGAATATTCACTAGCTGCAGCACAGACAATATGCCGCATGATTAAATCAGGCGAACTGCGCAAAGTCAGCAAAGGGAAATTCTACAAGCCCAAATATTCAAGACTTGGAGAAGTACCCCCAATGATTGAAGACTTAACCAACGACTTACTATATAAGAATGGCAAACGCATCGGTTACATCACTGGAGTGCAAGCATTCTCTCAAATGGGATTGACAACTCAGATTTCATCCAAAATTCTCATTGCCTGCAACAGCTATCGCAGACCCTCAAAAAGAGGCGGATATGATATTGCTTATACTTTACAACTGAATGAAATCACCGAAGAAAATATCCCATTGTTGAGAATATTGGACGCGCTTAAATTCATTAAAGCAATACCTGCAGCAACGCCCGATACCGTAATCTTGCAAATCAAAACAATCCTCAAGACATTATCCTGCAAGCAAATAACTCTCATTGAAGAATTATCCAACAATTACTCAGCATCCACCCGAGCATTGCTGGGCTCAATACTAGAGTCTGAATTCGGGATGAACGACATAAAAAAAACATTGAATCCTTTTACCAAATACAATATCCAAGTGTCTCCAAACGTTTTACCACTAAAGACCAATTGGAACATCACATGAATTTACATGAAAACAAAGAGCTTTTCTCTGAAATTATAACGAGAGCAAGCCAACCGACAGAAGACGGCGGACTGGGAATCAATGCCGGATTTATTGAAAAAGACTATTGGATTTCACGTTCTCTACAACAACTATCACGCAGCGCATCGGTAAATTACGCCGTTTTCAAGGGTGGTACCAGCCTCTCTAAAATATACCAAATAGGCTCCCGATTTTCCGAAGATATTGATATAGCAATAGTGAATGACACAGAAATGTCAGATGCAAAACTCAAGACAATAATACGCACTACTCAAAAATCAATGTCGGCAGGTCTTGAAGAATTAGAAATACCCGGAGCCACAAGCAAAGGCTCCCGCTATCGAAAAGTCTACTTCAGCTATCCACTTGTCGATGGCTTAATGCCCATAGGAAACTTATTATCAGGACAATTACTCATCGAAATAAACTCATTTGCCAACCCAATACCATTCGAAAAGCACACCGTCTCCAACTTCATTCGCGAATACTTACTAAAATCAGGCCACCACGATATTATCGAGGAATTTGACCTTGACTCTTACCAAATAAATGTATTAGATAAAAGGACCACATTAACCGAGAAACTAGTATCAATTATACGTTTCTCACTGTCAGATAATGCAATAACCGATTTAGGAGCCAAGATAAGACACTTCTATGACTTACACTATCTGTGCAGAGATAGCGAATGTGTTGCATTTATTGAAAGCAATAGCTTCATGGATACATTCAATCAGTTACTCGAACACGACCGCAAACTCTTTGAACTCCCCATCGGGTGGCAAAATAGGATACTTAGAGAATCAGTTTTAATCAACGACTTACCGAGCATATGGAACTCACTTAAGCCAAAATACCTGCAAGAACTCCCCTCTTTAGCTTACTCAACCATCCCAGCGCCAACCGACATATTCGACAGCCTCAAATTTCTCATAAGCCATATCAAATCCTAACAGCAAAAAACCACTCTATTCCCCCATTCCCCGTCACCCCACCCCCGCCACAACAAAGCGATGGCCCGCGAGAGCAACGCCCTGCGAGCCATCAATGAATAATGAAAATTTCAGTGATTACTAGTTGTTGTTTTGAGATTGGCCACCACAGCACTGTGGACCGTCGGGACGGGGACCATCAGGACGTGGACCTTGAGGACCACCTTGTGGGCCGCCTTGAGGACCGCGAGGGCCTTGTGGCTCTTGTTGATTTATTACACTGTTTTCAAGGAATTGCACATATTGGTCGGCTGTAAGGATAGATTTTACCTTGGCAAGCATCTCCTTCTTAGCTTGCACGGGGCACTTAGGCTCAGGCTTCTGAGCGTCAGCACTTTCCCCTGCCGCGGGAGCTTCAGGCTTGCCACATGGAGGCATAACCTTCTGCAACTCAGCCTTCTGAGCGTCAGTAAGGTCAAGGCCTTCAAACGGGCATTGAGGTTTAGGTTGTTGTTGTTTACAGCATTGGCCGTCTTGTCCTGAACAGCATGCAGGCTTTTGAGCTGCAGCGTCATCCTTGGCTACGGCACTAAATGCAACAGCCGAAAGTGCTACGATTGCAATTGATAGGAATAATTTCTTCATGATTTCAGTGGTTTAAAACATTAATAATTAATGTGCTACAAATATCTGAACACAAATATAATCAAAAAGTTGCAACCCTCCTCACCTGCCCACCAAATGAATCGACATAGCCCCTTGGATTAACCTAAATTAACCTAATACTGTGAGATTCATGCCCTACGAGCGTGATTTACTGTTTTTTATTACTTTTTGGAGCGAAATGTTACGAAATTGTTTGTACCTTTGCGCTAATAATATAAATTTTAAACACCTAAAACTCCATCGAAAACCAAGAATGAATGTAGTTGACCGCTTTTTACAATACGTCAAGTTCGACACTCAAAGTGACGAGCTGACAAACATGACCCCATCGACCCCCGGTCAGATGGTATTCGCCCAACACCTCGAAAAAGAACTCAAAGCATTGGGCCTCACCAACGTCACCCTCGACGAAAACGGCTACCTAATGGCCACACTCCCGGGTAACATCACCGACCACAAAGTCCCCACAGTTGGCTTCATCGCCCACCTCGACACATCCCCCGATATGTCAGGCCACAACGTCACCCCGCGCATCATCGAAAGCTATGACGGCAACGACATCATCCTCAACGCCGAAAAAGACATAGTCCTCTCACCACGCGAATTTCCCGAACTCCTCAACTATAAATCACAAGCACTCATCGTCACCGACGGTAACACACTCCTCGGTGCCGACGACAAAGCAGGCGTCGCTGAAATCATCAGCGCTTGCGACTACCTCCTCCACCACCCCGAAATCAAACACGGAGACGTGCGCATCGCCTTCAACCCCGACGAAGAAATAGGCCTCGGTGCCCACAAATTTGACGTCAGCCAATTTGGCGCCGACTGGGCTTACACCATGGACGGTGGCGAAGTGGGCGAACTGGAATATGAAAACTTCAACGCCGCTGTAGCCAAGATTACATTCCGCGGACGCAACGTTCACCCCGGTTACGCCAAGCACAAGATGATTAACTCCCAACGCGTGGCTACCCAATTCATCATCATGCTACCACGCTGGGAAACCCCCGAACACACCGAAGGCTACGAAGGATTCTACCACCTCATCGGCGTAGAAGGTAACGTAGAAAAAACTACACTCACCTACATCATCCGCGACCACGACCGCGACCGCTTTGAACGCCGCAAAAAAGAACTCGAACACCTCGCTCGCAAGGTCAACAACGAATACCCCTCATGCTGTACTATCGACATCAAAGACCAATACTACAACATGCGCGAAAAAATTGAACCACTTCAACACATCATCGACATCGCCCTCAAAGCAATGGAAAACGCCGACGTGGTCTCTAAAGTTGTCCCCATTCGCGGCGGTACCGACGGCGCTCAGCTATCATTCAAAGGCCTCCCATGCCCCAACATCTTTGCAGGCGGCCTGAACTTCCACGGTCGCTACGAATTTGTGCCCATCCCATCCATGGAAAAAGCACAACAAGTAATTGTGGAAATAGCTCGCCTTGTGGGCCAACGCCAAGCCTAAAACATGGCATCGCCCACTACGACACCCTCACTCATTATCATTACCGGGCCAACAGGCTCAGGTAAAACATCACTCGCACTACAACTTGCCGAGAGACTAGGCTGCCACATCCTGTCGGCCGACTCTCGGCAATTATATAAAGAAATACCCATTGGCACCGCAGCACCCTCCCCCGAGGAACTACAACGCGTGCCCCACCACTTCATCCACACCCTCACCCTAGACCAATACTACAGCGCCGCACTCTACGAAGAACAAGTGCTCAACCTCCTCCCCAAGCTTTGGCAACAATCACCCCTGCAGATTATGTGCGGAGGCTCAATGATGTACATCGACGCCGTGTGCAACGGCATCGACATCCTCCCCACAATTACCCCACAATTCCGCCAACAAGCCATGGACATCTACACCCAAGGCGGCCTCCAAGCTCTCCAACAAACACTCCACAACATCGACCCAGCCTACTACAACCAAGTAGACCTCAACAACCACAAACGCCTCATACACGCCATAGAAATAACCCTACAAGCAGGCGTCCCCTACTCCTCACTCCGCACAGGAACCATCAAACAACGCCCCTTCCGCATCATCAAACTAGCCATAAACCACGACCGCGAAACACTATTCAACCGCATAAACACACGCGTAGACCTCATGGTACAACAAGGACTCATCCAAGAAGCACGCAACGTCTACCACCTACGACACCTCAACTCCCTCAACACCGTGGGCTACAAAGAACTATTCGCACACTTCGACGGCACTATGGACCTCCCAACAGCTATCGCACGCATCGCCAAAAATACCCGCGTTTACGCAAAAAAACAACTCACCTGGATGAAACGCGACCCACAAATACACCTCCTAGACCCACAATCACCACTTCTTCAACAAGCTTTAGACCTTATCTAAACATCATTTAACTTCGGTGTGCCACGATACAGCACCACCCCACCACTACCTTTGCAGTGTAACTCAAAACTAAAAACCACTGCAACATGACAACCACTATCAACACCGACGACATCCTATTCGCAACCGTCATCAGCCACGGCAGCACTATCGCATCACTCCGCTTCAGCGGCGCATCATCCTACAACGACGTAGTCAAACACGTCAAAAACTCCCTCAACAACACCCTTGGCCTCATCACCATCAACCTCCGCAACCGCTCCCAAGGCTGGACACGCTCCTCAGCAGTCCTCCTCACCCCCTCACGCTCCTAATTCCACCCCACTCTACCCACACT
>CAYTFG010000004.1:5183-49025 GCA_964436925.1 uncultured Bacteroides sp.
TATATTTGGTAATTTATAACCAATTAGTTATCTTTGCCACATGAAAACCGATGATTATGAGAAATTTAGACCCTCAAAAATTAGCTCAGCTTCCCTCATTCAACGACGCTTTGGATGAAAACTTCGGTAAGCCCGGCTCACCTCAACGACAACAGTTTGACGAGGAATCTATTGCTTGGTTCTATGGAAACATGCTCCGCGAGCGACGTCGCGAGCTAAAACTAACCCAAAAACAAGTAGCCGAAAAAATAGGGCGCGAACAAAGCTACATTGCACGCGTGGAAAACGGCAAAGCCGACATCCAGCTATCAAGCTTCGTGCGCATAGCTGCCATCCTCGGCATTCAATTTGTACCCACATTCATGCAAGCCATGAGATAGCCTCCCATCCCCGCTTAGACAACACCCCAAAATTCATCGACCAACACTCCGCAATTATAAATATTACTAAAAATAAAGATTTTTCCACCCCAATCAACTATTATTCAGCAATTATTGTTACCTTTGCAATTCAAAATTAGTTGATTGCATCAAAATGCGTAAATTTATCTTATATACCCTACTCTTGACACTGCTATCTTCATGCGGTGAATACCAACGTGCACAGAAAAGTACCGACTACAACTACAAACTTGACTACGCCAAGCGCGCATTCAATGAAAAACGTTACGTTCAATCATACACTCTCCTAAAAGACTGTAGCACAGTGTTTAAAGGCTCAGACAAGGCCGAAGAAGTCCTCTACCTCCTTGCCCTCAGCTACTACGAAAACAAAGAATACACCGAAGCAGGTGCTTACTTCAAAACCTACTACAGCCGCTACCCCAAAGGAAAATACGCCGAGCTCTCTCGCTTCTACTGCGGTTATGGCTACTACCTCGACTCCCCCGAGCCTCAACTCGACCAGACAGGCACTATCAAAGCCATCGACGAGCTCCAAGCATTCCTGGACTACTTCCCCCGCAGCGAAAAAGTATCCATCGCTCAAAACGCTATCTTTGAGCTACAAGATAAACTCACCCTCAAACAGCTACAAAACGCTCAACTATACTACAACCTCGGCACCTACCAAGGAAACAACTACGAGAGCGCCGTTATCGTAGCCAAGAACGCCATCAAGACCTACCCCTACTCAAAGTACAAGGAAGACCTTGAACTCCTCGTTCTCAAATCTCGCTATCAAGAAGCAAGCATCAGCGTCGACGAGAAAAAAAGCGACCGCTTCCACGACGTTATTGATGAATACTACTCATTCATCAACAACTACCCCGACAGCCCCAATCGCAAAGAAGCCGACAACATCTTCAAGATTGCGCAAAAACACGTAAAAGACTAAAAAACATTGACACTTAACAGCATACAAATTTAATTATGGACTACAAGAAGAGCAACGCACCACTCAACACCGTAACTCGCGACATGATTAAACTCAGCGAGGACACCGGTAACGTTTACGAGACCGTTTGCATCATTGCAAAGCGTGCCAACCAAATCGCTGCCGAAATGAAGCACGATCTTGAAAAGAAACTCCAAGAATTTGCATCGCTCAACGACAACCTCGAGGAAGTCTCTGAAAATCGTGAGCAGATTGAAATTTCTCGCTACTACGAAAAACTTCCTAAGCCTACCCTCATTGCGACTCAAGAATACATCGAACACAAGATTCACTATCGCAATCCCGCTAAAGAAAAGCCCAATTTGGACTAATCTCTAAAAAAATCTCGGGTAATACATTGATATCTGAAGAATTATCACTACCTTTGTACTCCCAAATTTTATAAATATAATTACTAACACTCTAAAACTCCGAAAGAATGCACTTGAATTCTGAAGAAAAAGTAGAAATCTTCGAGAAATACGGTAAGAGCAAGACTGATACTGGCTCACCTGAAGCTCAGATAGCATTATTCTCCATTCGTATCGCTCATTTGACTCAACACTTGAAGTCAAATCACAAAGATTATACCACTGCGAGAGCTCTTAAGATGTTGGTTGGTAAGCGTCGTCGCCTTCTCGATTACCTCGTGAAGAAAGACATCAACCGCTACCGTGCTATCATCGCTCAAAAAGAACTCGGTATCCGCAAGTAAGCCCAAGGCTCTACTTAAAGATTACAACTTACAACGGCATCGCAACCTCTCATCAGGTTGCATGCCGTTAGTTTTTTTCCACTCATCCTCAACACTTTCGCCACAAAATCGCCACAAAAACACACATTTTCCACAACTTTTTCCCAATATTATTTGTTATTTCAATAAATCATAGTATCTTTGCACATAAATATAGCTAAGAACCATTAGCTATTCTCTCAATTCAAAAATCACAAAGCCCATTTTTCTCAACCGAAACAGCCTGTGGTCACCAATATAGAGCCACAACCACTTTGTGCATTTTTATTCCCCTACTTTTACAACATTCTTTTTAGACTAAAAAACTAAGCGTATCAGCCTGCGACATAACACATAGCACGGCAGCTACATACGCAAAAATATACACTCCTTTTATATATTTTATTTGTAATGTACAATATCTCCGATCTCAACGCAATGAGCGATGAAGAGCTCAAAACGATTGCTGAATCTATGGGGCTAAAAAAAATCAACCCTACTCAAAAGGAAGAACTCATCTATCGCATTCTTGACGAGCAAGCTATCGCCAAAGCCGCTTCAGGCACCGACAAACGTCGCCAACAAGCCTCTGACGACGCCGCTCCTAAGGCTAAACGCACTCGCACAACCAAGAAAGCAACCGACTCCAAGAAGCAACCCAAAGCCGACGATGCTACAGTTGCTACTGACTCTACACCCCTTCCTCAAGAGACGGCTACTACACCTGAAGACACCACAACACAAGCCCCCGACGCCACTACTACTACAACCACAAGAAGACGTCGCACAACTAAACAAGCCGGTACTCGCAAAGACGACAACGACATCCAACCCTCAGATTCAATCGCTAACCAATCATCTCAAACTGACATTGCTCAGCCACAACCCACTCCTCAAGAAAACGTGGCACAAGAAGAAACTAAACAACAAGAAGAGCCTACACAAGCACCTCAGCAACCCGCTGTTGCGCAACAACCCGAGGAAGCTCCTCAACAACCCGCCCAAGCCGATGCCGCCCCTCAGCAAGCTCGCGAGCAACAACCCGCTCCTCAGCCCGCTAAACGCGACTTCAGCCCACGCAACTCATCTCTAGGCTCATTCTTCCCACGTGGCCAACGCAACTTCGTGCCACGCTCCCAACGCGAAAAAGAAGAAGCCGCTGCCGCTAAAGCCGCCGCAGAAGCTCAAGCCGCCGCCAAAGCCGCTTCCGAAGCTCAGACTTCTACTATCATCATACGCGAGCCTAACAAAGACTCTCAACAAGCTCAACAAGCGCCCAATCCACAACAACAGCAACAACAGCAAGGAGGCGGTAAGAAAAAGAAAAACCGCAACAACCAGCAACAAGCCCAACAGGCCCAACAGCTACAACTCCCCGCTTCACGCTACGACTTCGCCGACTTCCTCGAAGCTACAGGCGTCCTCGAAGTCACCAACGAAGGCTACGGATTCCTGCGCTCAAGCGACTACAACTACCTCGCTTCACCCGATGACGTATACGTTACTCAACAACAAATCAAAAACTTCGGCCTAAAATCAGGCGACGTCGTTGAATGTACCATACGTCCTCCCAAAGAAGGCGAAAAATACTTCCCCCTCTGCAACGTTACTAAGGTCAACGGACGCTCCCCCGAATTCATTCGCGACCGCGTTCCCTTCGAGCACCTAACCCCGCTATTCCCCGATGAAAAATTCGACCTCACCAGCGGCAAGACCTGCAACATCTCCACTCGCGTCGTTGATATGTTCTCACCCATCGGTAAAGGCCAACGCGGTCTCATCGTTGCTCCTCCAAAGACCGGTAAAACAATCCTCCTCAAAGACATCGCTAACGCCATCGCCGAAAACCACCCCGAGACCTACATCATGATTCTACTCATCGACGAACGTCCCGAAGAAGTTACCGACATGAGCCGCAGCGTTAACGCCGAAGTCATCGCATCTACTTTCGACGAACCCGCCGAGCGTCACGTAAAAATCGCCAGCATCGTCCTCGAAAAAGCAAAACGCATGGTAGAATGTGGCCACGACGTCGTTATCCTCCTTGACTCAATCACTCGCCTCGCTCGAGCCTACAACACCGTTTCACCAGCCTCAGGCAAAATCCTATCAGGTGGTGTTGACGCAAACGCACTCCAGAAACCTAAACGTTTCTTCGGTGCCGCTCGTAACATCGAAAACGGCGGCTCACTCACCATCATCGCTACAGCTCTCACCGAGACAAGCTCTAAGATGGACGAAGTTATCTTCGAAGAATTCAAAGGCACAGGCAACATGGAGCTACAACTCGACCGCAAACTCTCCAACAAACGCATCTTCCCCGCAGTCGACATCATGGCATCAAGCACTCGTCGCGACGACCTCCTCTTGCGCACCGAAACACTCAACCGCATGTGGATTCTTCGCCGCTTCCTCAGCGACCGAAACTCCATCGAAGCTATGGAATTCATCAAAGACCGCATGGAACGCACCAACAACAACGACGAACTACTACGCACAATGGGAGACTAACTCCTCAACCCCATACCCACATAACAACAAAGGGAATGAAACGCCATCGCGCTCATTCCCTTTGCTATTTCTTAGACCTTAGCAACCCTCTCAGTCCAGCTCTATCGACACAGGACAATGGTCACTACCATAAATATCACTATGGATTTCAGCCGCCCTCAACCGAGGCAACAAGCGCTCCGAAATCACGAAATAATCAATACGCCATCCCGCATTCTTCTCTCGTGCCTTAAAGCGATAACTCCACCACGAATAAGCCTCGGTGCGCTCAGGATAAAAATGACGATACGTGTCCACAAATCCCGCACCAAGCAGCTCGGTAAACTTGCCACGCTCCTCATCGGTAAATCCCGCATTCATGCGGTTAGTCTTAGGATTCTTCAAATCTATCTCCTTGTGAGCAACATTCAAGTCCCCACACACCACTACAGGCTTCTCAGCATCCAAGCCCTTCACATAGGCGCGGAAATCATCCTCCCACTCCATGCGATAATCCAAGCGCTTAAGCCCATCCTGCGAGTTAGGCACATACACAGCCACCAGATAAAAATCTCCCATATCAAGCGTCAACACACGCCCCTCATGGTCATGCTTATCTATTCCTATGCCCCGAGTTACACTCAACGGCTTGCGTCGCGTAAACACCGCTACACCCGAATAACCCTTCTTCTCGGCATAATTCCAATAAGACTCATAGCCATCTATACTCAAATCTATCTGGCCCTCCTGCAACTTCGTCTCCTGCAAGCACACACAGTCAGCATCCAATCGCTCAAGGCTTTCTACAAACCCCTTGCCACAGCATGCACGCAGTCCATTCACGTTCCACGAAACTAACTTCATCGTCATTTATAATATTATATAATCTTTACGACAAATATACACACAATTTTGATTCCAAACTAACATAAGTAGGCACTTTTTTCGTAACTTTGTCATTGATAAGCAACGATTACCACTTTTGAACTATGCAACAAGACTCAAAGTCAATATACACACGTGGCGCCGATGACGGTTTCTTCTTCGGAATTTACCTCTCCATAATGTTTATCCTATCGGCCCTATCACTCTACTTCCCCATCGTGGGCTACTTCGGCACACTGATGGCTATCGGTGTACCCGTTATAATCTACAAGCGCCTAAAGCTCACCTACATCAACAACAACGGCCGTTGCCTCTTCTCCGAGCTTTGGCTCCAAGGCATCATTACTTTCGCCTGCGCCTCTATCATCCTCGGCCTCGTTATGTACATCTTCCTCAAATGGATTCAACCCGAATTCATCATCACCGAGGTCAAAACCGCTATTGCTGTCTACAACTCCATTGACGGCGGTCAAGAAATAGCCGACCAGCTACAAAAGATTGCCGACAACCACTTAATACCCACCGCTATTCAAATCGTCATTGAGACTATCCTCCTCGGCACCTTCACAGGCTCAATCCTATCCATGATTCTCACTTGGATTATTCGCCTGCGCCCCGTCAAAACGCCTCAAGACAACAACAGCGACATTACTTCACTTTAAAAACTTTAACCACAACACTATAACATGGACATCTCGGTAATCGTACCTCTATACAACGAAGCTGAATCGCTCCCCGAACTGGAAGCGTGGATTGACCGCATCATGAAAGCCAACAACTTCAGCTATGAAATTCTATTCATCAACGATGGTAGCACCGATGACTCTTGGAACATAATCCAACAGCTCAGCACACAAAACCCCGCAGTTAAAGGCATCAGCTTCCGCCGTAACTACGGCAAATCTCCTGCCCTCAACACCGGGTTCAACGCCGCTCAAGGCGACGTCATCATCACCATGGACGCCGACCTCCAAGACAGCCCTAACGAGATTCCCGAGCTCTACAACATGATTACTAAAGAAGGGTACGACCTCGTTTCAGGCTGGAAACAAAAACGCTACGACCCACTCTCCAAAACGATTCCCACTAAACTCTTCAACGCCACTGCGCGCAAAGTTAGCGGTATACACAACCTACACGACTTCAACTGCGGCCTCAAAGCTTACCGCAAAGACGTCGTTAAACACATCGAAGTCTACGGTGACATGCACCGTTACATCCCTTACCTCGCTAAAAACGCAGGTTTCACCCGCATTGGAGAAAAAGTTGTCAAACACCAAGCTCGCAAATACGGCAAAACAAAATTCGGATTAGACCGATTCGTTAACGGATACCTCGACCTCCTCACACTCTGGTTTACCAACAAATTCGGCAAAAAGCCAATGCACTTCTTCGGTCTCCTCGGTAGCCTCATGTTCATCCTCGGCTTCATCTCAGTCATCGCCGTGGGTGCAATCAAGCTCTACAACCTATCCCACGGAAACCACTACATCCTCGTTACCGATTCACCCTACTTCTACATCTCACTGGTCTTGATGATTCTCGGAACACAACTATTCCTCGCAGGTTTTGTTGGCGAACTCGTTGCCCGCAACTCCAGCAACCGCAACCACTACGAGATAAGCCAAACCATCAACGTCGCAACACCCAACTGAAACAACAATGAAAATAAATAACTATCCTCAATACTACGACATCGTGGAATCTCGCTACTCATGTCGCAAATACGCCCCAACCGACGTACCACGCGAGATTATACTAGCAATTCTCGAAGCCGCTCAGAAAGCCCCATCAGCCTGCAATCGCCAGCCATGGTCATTCATCGTCATCACCGATGCTGAAGGCCGCCAGCTCGTGCAGAAAAGCTACGACCGCCCATGGATTGCTTCAGCACCCGTCTACATCATCGCTTGCGGACTTCATGACCAAGCCTGGGTACGCCCCGCCGACGGCAAAGACCACACAGACATCGACGTTGCTATCGCAATCGAACACATGTGCTTAGCTGCAACATCTCTCGACCTCGCCACATGCTGGGTCTGCAACTTCGACACCACTCTGATTACACAAGGCCTCAACCTCCCTCCCAACGTTGAGCCAATCGCCATCATCCCCCTTGGATACCCCGATGCCGACGCTGTCATTCCCGAAAAGAAACGCAAACCGATTGACGAGATAGTCAAATGGGGAAAATACTAAGCTTCATATTAGCTGCACTCACTGTCTGCGTTGCAATAACATCCTGCAACACAAACGGTTGCTTAGACAACCAGAACAGTGTGCCCCTCGCGGGATTCTACTCCTCCGAGGGTAAAGCTATATCCATCAGCGCTCTCGACATCTACGGCGTTGGAGCTCCTAACGACTCCCTCCTGCTTAGCTCAAATCAGTCAGCTTCACAAGTTTACCTCCCATTCCGCCCCGCCTACGACAACGTATCATTCTGCATCCACTACACCGATGAAGACATCAACTACGATGAATTTAATGACACCATTAAATTCACCTACACGTCGATTCCATACTTCGCCTCCGAAGAATGTGGTGCTATGTACTACTACAAAGTATCTAATATTCAGCACACTAGCCACCTTGTAGACTCAGTCGTCATGGACAACCCTCTCGTAACAAACACCGAAATCGAAAACATTCGCATCTATTTCCGCACCGAATAACCCCTCGGAGCCACCATATTACTGAAAATGAGACACTTAATTCAAATAGCTTTAGCATCCATCATTCTTGTAATTGCCTCTGCATCAACCCCTTGCTCTGCGCAACGTCGCATCACGCCCGTCAAGAACGCTGCTACTACAACAATGTCTATCAACGAGTTAAGTAACGACACCGCATACATCAACGCTAACCGTCGCGCTCGCATGACCACACACTACCTCGATGGTGATGGTAACATCGTCTACGTCGACACTATCACCGGCGAAGAATGGGTCGACTCAGTAAAAATTAAGGCCAAGAAAATAATGGTCTATCCACTCATCGAGTCGGTAACCGTAGGCCTCAACATTTGGGACCCGCTGATGCGCGTATTCGGCCAAAAATACGGTGGCGCTGAAGTATCAGGCGAACTAAGCCTATACAACCGCTACAAACCCATCATTGAGCTCGGTCTGGGCACTGCCTCAAACACTCCCGATGACGGTAATTTCACCTACAAAACTCCTCTAGCACCATACGCTCGCATTGGCGTAAACTACAACTTCCTCTACAACTCCACACCCGATTACCAATTCTATGTGGGGTTGCGCTACGGCTTCACTTCATTCAACTTCGATGTGACCGACGTTAGCGTCAGCAACGGATATTGGAACGAGCCCGAAACATTCAACATCCCTCGCCAAAAAGCTTCGGCAGGGTTCTGCGAATTTGTTATCGGACTTAAAGTTCAGTTATTCAAGAATATATCAGCAGGTTGGGCACTCAAATACCACTCAATCCTTCACGAAAGCACCCTCGAAAACGGTGAACCTTGGTACATCCCCGGTTACGGCTCACGCAACGGCAAAATCACCGGTGCGTTATCTATAATGTACCGCCTCCCCCTCAACAAGCCCAAGAGCCTCAGCGTAGAAGACATTGAAGCAACACTTCCACCCGTGGAAAGCCAAGGGACAACAGCTACCGACTCTCCCGAGCAACAACCAGCTGCTCAACCTTCCGAAACTCCAAACGCTGAAGAAAATAACGAGCAAAACTCAACCACAAAATAACGCATAACACCTCCCCTCCATGAAACACATCATCATCATCGGTGCATCATCAGGCATCGGACAACGTTTAGCCCACGTTTACGCCCAACAAGGCCACATGGTAGGCATTGCCGCACGACGTGTGCAACCGCTCATAGACCTACAACGCCATTATCCCGATAACGTGCGCTACACAAGCCTCGATGTAACAGCCGATAACGCCACAACTCAATTAGACGACCTCATAGACCAAATATCGGGCTTAGACACGCTCATTTACGTCTCAGGCATAGGTTTCAACAACCCATCACTGGATGCCTCACAAGACCTCGACACAGCGCGTACAAACGTTCTGGGCTTCACTCGCATAATCAACCATGCATTCCACTACTTCAAGGAAAACCAACGCTCAGAGCGCGCCCACATCGCCGCAGTAACATCTATTGCAGGAACCAAAGGGCTGGGCACTTCGGCATCCTACAGCGCATCCAAAAGCTACCAATCAATCTACCTGCAAGCCATCGACCAGCTTGCTCACTCCCAAAAAGTGCCCCTGGACATCACAGACATCCGCCCCGGCTTTATAGACACGCCACTCCTCAACGGTGCAAACAACTACCCCCTCCTCATGTCGCTGGACCATGTTACGCCACTCATTACCAAAGCAATTGAACGTCGCAAACGTGTTGCCACCATCGACACCCGTTGGCGCATCATCACATGGCTGTGGAAACACATCCCCAACAACTTGTGGCCACACCTCAACATCCACTGCTAACCGCCACTGCACCACACAGTTAACTCACGCACACTCATTTAGCTAATACTCACACAGTTAGCTCATGACCGTGCAAAAAGAAGTGACTCAGCCGCTAACCATCTGATTACCAGCCAAGTCACTCATTTTTATGTCCAATTCTGTAACTGCCTCTATTTCTTGATTTTAAATACAGGAGCGATGTTATTGCATTGTTTTTCCGGCAAATATATCTTCAAACCGTCCTCTGTGCGGTCGTATTTCACTCTGCCATAGCCTATTAGCTCAACCGATTTAATTTTAGACGGATACAGCTCATTACCAAGGGATAACGACTTAACTATCACCTCTTTACCCTCTGTTGGCCACGCTAACGCGGTAACATACAAGTACTTAGCCGTTTGTGTAAACCTTATCTCATCAGAACCTGAATTAGCGTATGCCTTTTCATTAAAGCCCTGCTCCTTAATCTGTATATCAGAACTTGCGATGGGACCTTCACCAAATATCTTCCAAGGACGTGTTGCGTAAATGCTTTCGCCATTAACCTTCATCCATGCAGCCAAATCCTTCAAGATAGCCTCTTCTTTATCATCAAATGTGCCATCAGCACGCAACGGCACGCTTAACAGCAAGTTACCATTCTTGCTCACAACATCTACGAGCATCTTTACAACAGTTGCAGCACTCTTGTACCAGCCCTCATCATAATACTTTTGGTTATAATGCCAGTTACCCAAGCATGTGCAAGTTTGCCATGGTTGCGGTATCATCTCGTTAGGTGCTCCACGCTCAACGTCCCACACGATGGCCTTCTTTTGCTCCTCGGTAAGTATTTTACCGGTCATCACAGCCTGATTTTTGCCATTATGTGTAGCCATATTGTGATTGTAGAAGTGAGCCCCTATCTTCAAGCCTGCATCACTAACGGGCCACAATGGTAAGCCTGTAGCATCAAAATATATGAAATCCGGGTTATACTTATTAATCAAGTCCACAGTCCTGTCATATATATTGGTTGCAAATTCAACCGATGGCAATGCTGCGCCATTTCCCCAATCCCATTGGCCTGAAAGTTGCCACTCTGCCCAGCCGCCTTTGCTCATCGGGTGGTTTTGGCAATACAATTTCTGTGGGTCAAGGCCTTCCCACCATTTACCTTTGCCATCTTCCTTGGTCATGCAGCCATCATAAGGAACACCCATTTTATCGCCCTTACGGTCATAGCGTTGCGCTGTCTCATACCATGTCCATGCATGATCAGCATGCACACTCACTCCAAACGGCAACCCTGCCTTATCGGCGGCTGCTTTCCAACGGCCTATAACATCCTGCTTAGGACCTATATTTTTAGCATTCCATTCTTGGTATTTGCTGTCATACATATCGAAGTTATCGTGGTGATTAGCCATCGCTACAAAATATTTTGCGCCAACTTCCTTATAAAACGCAACTATCTTTTCAGGGTCCCAATTTTCAGCCTTCATTAGCGGCAAAACGTCCTTAAATCCAAATTCCGATGGGTGTCCATAGTGCTCAACATGATAGTTATAAGCATCCGAACCTTCATCATACATTAGACGGCCCATCCAGTCTCCTGAACCCTCAACACACTGAGGTCCCCAATGTGCCCACATCCCAAATTTGGCATCTCTAAACCACTCCGGTACTTGGTAATTCTTAGCCATAGACTCCCATGTTGGCTCATACAAGCCTGTCATCATGGGCTCATCTATTTCCGATACTTTTATCTGTAAAGTGTCTTGCGCTCTTGCTGATAGCGATAGCAATGACAATAGAGTTAGGGGTATTATTCTTTTCATTACAAGGTATGTTTAAGTTTATTACTTCAAATTTACGCAAATAAAATGGCCCAAGCAATAATTCACATTATCATTTGGGCCGTAAATCTTAATTTTACCTTAGAATTTTTCTTAGAATACCATTTTACTAATACATTATATCTACTTTTACTATTTTAATTTTACATTTACCTAAATACATTCAATATATTAATCTAAGAGAAATCAATATGGATATTTTCCGGCAGCAGCTCCGGCAATTACAGCAGGGATAATAACATCGCTGGTTACTTCGCCTGATGTACGGTTCATGCCTTCACCGGTATCCCACATAAATGGAACCATGCCGTAATTCTTTGCTTCACGTGTCACCTTCATGTTGAAATCATAGCGTGATTGCTTGTGTGCCGCCTTTTCGGTTGCATCAGAGATTTCATTTGACCAATCCTTGATGGCGCCAAATTCACCTAGGATTACAGGATAACCGTTATCTACAAATTTCTTTTTCATCTTGGCAAATTCATCAAGCATGTAATCTTCCTTGCCCCAAGTTGCATTGCGGTCAGAGCCCGAGATATAGTTACCCTCGCCCCAGAAGAATGCACGTCTATAGTTTGATGTCTCATCGCTCTTTTCCATGCCACAGAATTGCCATGGTGAATAGTAGTGAACCTCAGCCATCAAACGGTCGCTGACAACGTCAGTTGGCATTGAGCCAAATAGACTGGATGTTTTATCAATATCGGTAGACGGTCCTTGAATTATCAGCGTACGGTAATAATTCTTTCCGCTTGTTGCGCGCACTGCATCAACAAAGGCTTGCTCATACTCTGCCAATACGCTCATTTCAGTAGCTGTAGAGACATTCGGCTCATTACAGCCAGCAAACAACAAGTGTTCATCATATCCCGCCAACTTGGTGGCAATCTGTGTCCACAATGCCTTTTGCTTAGCCACGATTGCTGCCTTAGCATCGCCTGTTACATTGCAATTGTTTTCCAACCAACCGCCATCCCAGTGGATATTGACGATTACATACATATCATTGCTGACACACCAGCCAACAATTTCATTTACTCTATCCAACCAGCTATCTTTGATTTTATAAGTTGAAGCGTCCTCAATATAGCCGTCCCATGCTACCGGGAGTCGAACTGCATTAAATCCTGCAGCCTTGATTGATTGGATAAGCTTTTCAGTGATTTTGGGGTTACCCCATGCGGTTTCACCACCTATTGCTTCAAGGGTGTTACCAATGTTCCATCCGGCAACAATTGACTTTGCAATTTCCTTAGCCGATTTCTCCATTCCGGTTTTATCCGGGCCTGCTGAAGTATAACCATCTTGTTTTACATTCAAAACTTCGGTCTTATCTCCGGCAACAATGGTTACTGTAGCCTCGCGTTCCGAGCCCTTGTTTGCTTCAACTGCCACTGAAATTGTCTTTTCAGTCATTGAAGAACGTCCGTCGGTTGAAGTCACCTTTACCCATGATGCTGATGATGTTATTTGGGCGTCGTTATTACTCAAATAAACGACTTTATATGTGCCACCGTTTTGTGAAACGGTTTCGGGAATTTCTGAAGAAGATATGTAAAGTCCGTCAGCCGCAACTTGGGTGATTGTCACACGTCCTTGATTGCTTCCGGCTACGACATCTACGTTTGCTACTCGCTCGTCATTTTGGCTATTTGCTTCCACGTTGACAATCGCTGTCCATATCTGATTCAATGAACCCGAACTTTCAACGCTCTTGATTGTGGCCCACACTTCACTCGATGTAAACGTTGGTTTTATCGTTGATTGGACCTTTATTAAATACTCACCACCCGATTTTAATGCCTTGATTGCTTCTGTGGCTATCTTAAAATCAGTTGATACTGGAATCTCCGGCTCATCATCGCCACATGAGGCTAATGCTGAACTCATTAATACGGCTACTAAAAGCCAAAGAAAATTTTTTAGTTTCACGATTATATGATTTAAAATTAGAAGAAATGGAGCGAGAGCGTGGTTCCCCCGCTCCATTCTCATAAAACTAATTAGAACAATTTAAGAACTGTATATTTTACTTCAATTGAACTGCTGAAGCCCAATGCGGGGATTGCATTTCCTGAAGAAACTGCTGAATAAGAGCTCCATGGATTGCTGGTTGGTAAGCTACTACCGGTTGAACCATATGTATTGAACAATTCAATACGATAGTTACCGTTTCCTTCCAAGTCTCCATACAGAATCTTGTTGGCATCAAATGGCACTGCTGTACCGTCTACCAAGACTTGATCCAAGCGAACTTGTAGATTTGGATATTTCTTAAATCCGTTTTGGAATTCTACCAAGTCAATCATACCGTCAACTCTTGAGCCACTGTACTTAATGGATTGTTGTGTATCTGAAATGCCACCGTTGAAATAGACAGGTGCCTTTGCATCAGGCCAGCTACTACTCCAATTGCTATCACATACTGTCAACCCGCCAACAAAGCCGTTAGCATCATCAGCGTCCTTAAGATTTACTACTGTATATGTGAGCTCAATCTTGTTTTTACATGCAAGTAATGGTTCGCTTGTACGAGCACCGCCATCGCCAAATGGGCTACTTGATGCGGTACCTGAACCCCAGCAATTGAAAATTTCAATACGATAGTTACCATTATTTTCAATGTCACCATACTTCATCTTGTTGGCATCAAACGAGATAGCTTTACCATCAAGAGTAATCTTATCCAATTGGATAAATGCATATGGATATTCTTTACGCAAGCCCTTGAAATCAAGGACAACAACATTACCTGCGGCCATCGGTTCTTCAATAGCGATAGTGTAAGTTGAACCTGCCTCTAATGCTTCAGATTTGACAGTTGTCGGCCAACTGTTTTGGCCATCATAATCACAGAAGCTAACATCAAATACCGGCTTAGAGTAGAATGTCTTTTGCTCACCGCTGATATAGTTTTGGCTCAATGCTTGACCATCACTACGGATAATTGCGATTTGCATCTTCTTATCGGTAAGTGATAGAATCTTCAAATCAGTTGATACGTTCTTAAAATCACCAGGAACATGGAGTACCTCAGCATTATTCAATGTGATTGTACGCTTGCTCTCGTTTACAGTATAAGTACCTTCATAGCTACTATTGGTTGAAAGGTTCTTCACAATGACTTTACCATCAGCTGTGAATTCCATTGAACCAAATTCTTGTGCGGTGAATCCAATCCAAGATGAAATGTCACCCCAAGCAGGTTCCCATGACCAAGAATCGCCAACAACGGCATCGCCATCGCTAACTGTCAACCATGAATCATCACTTCCGTAGAAGTACATCGGGCCATCCCAAAGATAAGACTTACCGTCAGCATCCAAGTCAATGTACCATGTGGTATTGAGCAATGCCTTTTGGAATGCTTGTGGTTGCTTCTTAACCGGACGTATTGATGCGGCTACATAACGTGCCAAGGTCTCAAGACCGGCCGAATTAGATGAGAATTGAAGAGTTCTACCAAAGTTATTATTGGTTCCATCAACTTGACCTAACCAGTAGTTACCGATTGTTGCTGCATCTGAAACAAGTTGACCGGTACGGCTACCTGCTGCAGGCAAGAAGATTGATGCTCCATTTGAAGCGGTAAAGCGAACACCTGAAACACCGTCAACGGTTGTCCACTCATGAGTTGTACATTGGATAAGTTCCTTTACTTCATCAGCCTTTGGCATACGACCAAATTCATTTGCTGTTGCAATATCATTTGCGCTACCATAGATGTCGGATGTCACTGTGTAATCAGCAATATCTGTTGAATGTTTCAATACATCAAGTTGACCGTAACCAACAAGTGAACCTAAGTCAGATACTTCTTCAGCACCGATATTAGTCTTTGCCCAAAGTACTGAAAGACCAAGGTCTACAAACTCGGGAGTAAAGTTGTTGGTTGTAAAGCTGCTTGCTTCTCCATAAACGTGACCATCACCAAGTGATAGATAAGGAATGTAGTAATAAGTTGTGTTAGGTAACAAGCCTAATGCATTTGCGCTAAGTGTATTACCCACAAGGCCACCTGCTATGTCTAGGCCATTCTTGATATCCTCAACTACAGGAGATGTAGACACCTTAGCACCTGCACCTATTTCTACAGGTACACCATCAACACCACTTACTGAAGCAGTGATAAGAGCCTTTGATGCTGTAACATCTGAACTTGCCGATGAAGTAACCTTTGCATCAGTAGTTATGAATGATTTTACCTCACCATAATAGCTTACACGACCTTGCAATGTAACATACACGCAATAATAGTAAACCTTATTAGTTTCAAGACCTTCAACGCTTGCTGAGATGTTTCCATCGTCATAGCTACCGGATACGTCTACACCGGTTGTTTGAGGGTCTTCACTCTCTGAGTACAATGCACCAACCTTATATGAGCTTGATGCCATGCCACCGAGCCCATCAACAGTTCCTTTCAGAACTGCTGAATAAGCTGTGACTTCAGCCTCGGTTGTTACCACGCTGTTGATAATGGGTGTAGTGTTGATATATGGGTCATCATCACTACAAGCCGAAAACGTGAATACACAAGCTAGGGCTAACAATAGACTTTTAATTATTTTATTTTTCATCATTTGTTTCTTTTTGAGGTAAGTTTATTCGGCTCTATCAAGCCAGATTGAATCGACTGTTACCTTAATGTTCGGGCAAACTCCGCTGTCATCTGTCTTTAAATCGGTTGATGTTGCTGTTCCCAAACCAACCATATCTACACAGAATACAAAGCTGTCAGCTGATGCGCCTGAACCTTTACCCACACTTGATACTGTGTAAGTGCCATCGCCGGTAATTGTTGCTGTTACTGAACCGTCATCTGTTGCGTTCCACACATTTGCTAATGAGTTCATCAAGAATGCAGTTACAGGAGTTGACAATGTACCGATACCTGATACGGTGAAGGTCACCTTGATTGATTCTTTATACTTAATCTTTGTGATATCAAGTGGTGGATTTGATGCTGTTCCTGAGCCCCATGCATTGAAGATTTCAATACGGAGGTTATCTTTACCTTCGAGGTCTCCATATAGAATCTTTGAGTTATCTACAACGATACGAGTACCGTTTTCCGAGCTGCTGCTAGCTTTCTTTTCCAATAACTTGATGCAAAGATATTCAGTGGCTGTTCCCTTGCTATTTACTTGTACAGGAGTACCCATCCACAATTCTTCACCATCCTCATACTTCACGATTGTGAGCTCATCGGTGGTAATATTAATTGTTGATTGTGAACCCACTGCACGCAACCATGTTACGTTCTTAGAGAACTTAAAGGTCTTGCCATCGGTTGTGTAAGTACCTGAAACTTCACCATTTACAGTGTTAGCCACGAAAGTACCGCTTGTGCTGTCCTTTTTGCTCATTGTCAATGAGAAATCTGATACTTGGTCTTCATCAACGGCAGGGCACCATGATTTGCCATAGTCATTTGCTGAAGCAAAACCATTTGATTGCCATTCTGCTGCTGCACCATTCCACCAATACCAATCATATGGAGCATCTTCAACAAGAGTCCAAGTCTTTTCGGTAGTGGTTGTGGTGGTCAATGTGTCATTACCATCACCATCGTATGGATCTTCTACAGGTGAATTAGCGATGCCACCACCATCAGGATAAGTGCCATCCCAATCAGCTGCTACATAGTTGATACAAATCAAGCATGGATCTGAAGCACGTATAATACCAATTTGCATTGTATATTCAGTCAATGAAAGAAGTTTGATTGAATACCAATCTTGAGCGAATGTTGGAGCATCGGTATCATACCACAATGCTGTTTCGGGCAAGTTCAATTTGTGGTTATCGGTATCTACTGTATATGAGCCCTTGATTTCACCGTTGATTGCTACGTGAGCGCCATCAATAAGGTCAAATGTCAATTGAGCGAAGTTATCAGGATTGATACCAATCCAGCTGAGCACTGATGCATCTGCATCCCAAGCCCATGAATCTGCACCGTCACCAAGGTCGCGACCCAATGTAATTGATTCCCAGCAATCATCGGTACCCTTGAAATAGAATGGTCCGCTGTGAGCTATTGAACCGTTTTCATTGTAGTCTATACGCCATGTCTTTGAGTGGCCTTGACCACCACCGGTGATGTTTAGCCAAATAGGATCGGTAAGCAAGTCACCATTAGTGTTGTTAATGGTAATCTTGTACGGTTCGCCATAAACAAGGCCGCCACGTGTCATTACTCCAAATTGAATTTCATAGTCACCTGCAAACGGAACGCGAATTGTCGCATTCTCGGCTGTAGTTGTGCCCTGAGGGTGAATCCAACTGGTAACATATTTTGAACCAAGAAGGCTCTTCATGGTCACTGTGTTGGTTGCCTGATCAACATCCACTGTATACGCAATACCCTCAACCAAATCCTCTGAAGAAATGTTGGCATTGCCCAGTTCAAATTCATCAGGCGAACAAGCCGTCGCAATCATCAGCAACGCACATGTTATTAATGAATATATATGTTTTAGATTCATTGTTATTTATTTTATTTGCTGTTTATTACCATCCGGCATTTTGCTTCAAAACACCATTTGATAGTGTAATTTGGTTGTATGGTATTTGGCTCAATCCCTTTGTCTCAATAATTCTTGAGGCTTGGATTGATACTTCGTCACTAACACCACCGCTCAACACTGAGCCTGAACTTGCTGCAATTGCATTGGCTGCTGTTGTTACACCTTGACGTAGAAGGTCCCAATAACGGATTCCTTCAAAGGCAAACTCTATCGCACGTTCTTTCATGATGTTTTCCTTTGTTGCACTGATTGATTCCAATCCTGCACGTTCACGCACTTGATCAAAATAGCTTTGTGCATTCGGTGAACCTAATTCAGCGGCCATCAATAATACATCAGCATAACGCATTAATACCCAGCTGTTGATACCTGTTTCTTGGAATCCGGCTGAACCATCTTCCTTGTTAGCTGAGCTACCATCATAGAATCCTAGCGGAGTATACTTCTTTACTGTGTATCCAGTGTATTCACGTTGGTCTGCCAATGCATCTGAATAAGTATCCAAATCTGTGAAACCTTCAGTTGAAATATTGATTACTGATGCTGTATAACGAGTATCACCGTTAGCAAAGTTATTCAAGTAGCTCGGGCATACTGTGCAGGCGCCCCAGCCGTAGTGATATGGTGCCAAGCTCATGCCACGAACGCCCATCATTACCAACCAACGGTTTGAATCATTGTTACCATTGTAATCTTGTGTGCCGGTGAAGTTCATTGCCAAAACAACTTCTGAATTATTATCACCTGCATAGGTTGATTTTTCTTGGTCCCAACCGAGTGCATCTGTATTTGCTACAAGTGATGCTGCCGGCCACAAATTCTTGAAGTTATCAACCAACTTGTAACCGCCATTACTGATTACATCCTCAAGATTCTCCAAAACATCAGCTTTGGTTACTCCTGCAGGTTCTTCGCCATAATATCCGGTATAATATAGATATGCACGTGCTTTCATTGCTTCTGCTGCATATTTGGTAATATGACCTGCGCCTTGTCCTGCACTTGGATAAAGATTTGAGTGGTCACTGCCCGGAATATTATCTATTGCATATTGAAGGTCATCAAAAATTGCTGCATATACTTCTGATGGAGCTGCTTGTACAGGGTTATCATTTTCCGGCTCTAGCTTCAATGGAATATTACCCCACAAACGAACCATATCAAAGTACAACAATGCTCTTATTGCTCTACATTCGCCTATGTAAACCTCATGTTTACCACTGCCTTCAGTCCATTGAATTTGATTTTCATGGGCTAAGAATTCATTACAACGATAAACTGCTGCATAATAGGACTTCCAATCTTGCTCATAGATATTTAAGCTACTCGGTGATTGGTTGATATCAAAACGGTCTATTACCTGATAGCTACGGTCATCGCCATTTCCTGTTGCGCCATATGTTTCATCTGACATAATTGTTGATGCTACATATATATTTACGCCCGGATTTGATGAAATTTGACGCCAGCCATCATAACAACCTACCAACGCACGCCATGCATCCGTTTCGGTCTTATAGAAGTTGCCGGTGGTTGATTCTGTCTTTGAATCGACATCCAAGAAGCTATCAGAACATGACGTCATGCCTGATGCCAAGGCGATTATCGATAGTGACAATATGGAATATTTTAATTTATTCATCATTTAAAGTATTAGAGGATTAGAATGCTAGATTTACACCAAACAAGAAAGTACGTGGACGTGGGTAGTAACCAAGGTCTACGCCTGATACCCAATCTGATGTACCATAACCGATTTCAGGGTCCATTCCGTCATACTTTGTAAAAGTAAACGCATTTTGAACTTGTGCATAGAGACGTGCTTGTGAGATTGCCTTTACATTGAGTAATTTTGCAAAGTCATAGCCTAATGTTATGTTGCTTATACGCAAGAAATCGCCATCATGGATATAGAGGTCTGAGAATTGCCAGTTGCGGTTGGTATTTGATACGCTTGGCATCTTGTTGCTTGTGCCTTCACCTGTCCAACGATCAAGAATTGATGTTGTATAGTTAGCATATTTATTACCTTGATTACGATAAGATTGTACTATCTTATTGCCGGCATTACCATTTGCTGTAATTCCTAAGTCAAAGTTCTTGTATGATAGATTGATGTTGAAACCAAAGGTAAACTTAGGCATACCACATCCGAGGTCTACTTTATCATTGTCATCAATTACACCATCATGGTTTTGGTCTACATATTTTACATCACCGGGACGAACATCACTCAAGAGAACACCGTTACCTGCGGCAATCCAATCATTGATTTCTTGTTCGTTTTGGAAGATACCGGCTGTTTGATAGCCCCAGAAATAACCGATTGCGTATCCATTTTGTGCACGGTAGAATTCTGTTGCGTTATCATACAATTCGTTTGAATTACCATGGATAATTCCATCTTCTGTAGGAATTGAACCAACTCTGTTTCTATTATATGCACCATTGACACCTACGCTATATGCGAAGTCACCAATGTTATCATGCCATGTAAGATTCAATTCAACACCGGTATTCTTTACGTTACCACCATTGATATATGGTGCACCGCTACCTGAAGTTGCCAAGATTGGTGCTTCTACCAACCAGTCTTTTGTATTCTTGATATAGAAATCAAAGTTTACATCAAGTCTGCTGTTAAGTACACGTGCATCAAAACCAATGTTAGTTTGTTCTGATGTTTCCCAAGTTACATTTTCATTTGCAAAACGGCTTGGATATGCACCGTAGTTATCTGCTAGATTTGAAGCATAGCTGTTATCATAAACACCATTTGCACCAATTGCACTACCGAAATAATAGTGAGTATTTGATGAAGTGATAGGTGCTAGATATTGATAATTGCTGATGTTTTGATTACCTACACGGCCCCAGCTTGCACGAATCTTCAAGAAGTTAAGCCAGCTTGATGCATCTTCCATGAATTTTTCATTGCTAAGGTTCCATCCTGCTGATACTGAAGGGAATGTACCGAAACGGTGACCTGAAGCAAACTTAGATGAACCGTCACGACGTACAGTTACATTAACCATATAGCGTTCATCATAGTTCCATCCTAAACGTGCAAAGTATGATACTGAACGTGATTCATCATGAGGCTTACCTGATGCGCTCAAGCCCTTATCGGTTGTTGCTGCTGTACCGTTATCAATATATGCGTGATTCCAATCATCAAAACCTTCTTTTAGATAGGCTTGGCTAGCACCTAGATAAGTACCGCTGTAACGATAAGATTCCATACCCACTAAGGCATTGAATGAATGGTCTTTAATGTTCCAATCATATGAAGCTGTGTTTGTCCAAGTGAGACCTAAACTATTATTCATGTTTTGGCTTACTTTTGTATAAGCTGAATCATAGGCATCATCATAGTATCCAAAGTGTGACTTCGGTGTGAAGCTACGATAATCGCTTGAACTGTAAACAGCACCAAGCACTGTACGTATCTTCAAATTCTTGATTGGCTCTAATTGTGCATAAGCGTTACCATTGAATGTCGCTGTCTTGGTATAGTTATTTGAATTGGTCATCATTGAGCCATAAGGGTTACCATCAGCGTTGTACCAATCTGAATTGGTAGTATCATTGTATGGGCTGTCAAAGTAGTTATTGTCGCTATAAACAGGTGCAAGTGGAGAAGTTCCAAATGCTGAACGCAATGTGTTATTATATTGGTTACCAACATTGATACCTCTTTGCTTTACATACACAAAGCTTACTTGTTCACCCACTGTCAAGATGTTATCAAATAGTTTGTGGTCACTATTGATACGGAAATTATAACGAGAGTAATTTGAAACGTCTTTACCTCCCACAATACCTTCTTGGTTCATATAACCAAGCGACAAAGCGTATGTGCTGGTCTTGCTTCCACCGGTTACACCGAGAGTATAGCTTTGGGTGGTTGCATTGTCGTTAAGCATTGTGTCAAGCCAATCAGTATCGATTACTGAAGTCGCATTACCTTCAGCATCACGATTCCAAATGCTATTGATTGAAGACCAATCATAAGGCGCTTTACCATCATTTACGTTTTGTTCATCCATGATGGTCATATATTGTTGTGAATTTAGCAATTGTGCCTTACGGGCAACCTTTTGCCATCCATAATAAGCATCAAATGTTACTTTAGCCTTGCCTTCACGTCCTTGTTTGGTTGTAATTAATACAACACCATTGGCTGCTTGAGCACCATAAATTGCTGCTGATGCTGCATCCTTCAATACATCAATTGATTCAATATCATTTGGATTAAGTGTTGAAATATCACCACCTATACCATCTATTAAGTATAGCGGGCTGGCATTTCCCACTGTACCCAAACCACGAATGGTAACCTTCATGCTGGAACCGGGTTGTCCTGATTCTGATGAGATATTTACACCGGCCATTTGTCCTTGCATTGCTTGCAACGGACTGGTAGTGTTTAACTTGGCTAGGTCATCACCCTTTACTTGTGCTGTAGCTCCGGTGACAAGTTTCTTCTTTTGTACACCGTAACCAACTACTACCAATTCGTCAAGCGAACCGGCGGTCTCGGTCAATGCTACATCTAGCACGTCGCCCGTCACTTTTACCTCTTTTGAAGCAAAGCCTACATACGAGAACACGAGTGTTGCACCCTTAGATGCCGTAATAGAATATGCGCCGTCTATGTTTGTGGCTGCCCCGGAGGATGAGCCCTTCACAATTACTGACGCACCAATCAAAGGTTCATTGTCGGTCGCTGACGTTACAGTACCGGTCACTGTTAGGCTTTGTGCGTTTATCACGCCTGCCCCACACAGCACCAATAATGCTATCATCGCTACTCGACACGCATGCCACAAGTGGCACATTTTAATTAGCGTTCTGTTCATTGATACACTAGTTTTACAGGTTAATTAGTATTTTTAATTATAAGGAAATTGTCTTTAATGCGGTTGGTATTGACTAAGGCAATTATCCACACGCAAATTTATTCTTTATTATATAAAGACAATCGCTAAATTGTGTATTATAGGTACGCATTTAGTAAATATCCCTCTCTCCGATGTTTATTTTTATGGTATAATTTGTTAACCAACCATGCTCTTTTTATTTGGTTATTAGCTATTTAGCTTTATATTTATAAAATATTTGGAGTTTTATGCCCTCTATTTGACACTTTTTTCCTAAATTTGTCTTGCAAATACACAATAACAACATTGTGCCTTAATATCATTTACAATGAGACTTATTTTTACCTTATTCGTACTTTTGTTTACTCTTATCTGTAATTCGCAAGAATACTCTTATAAGCATTACGACGTCGATAATGGGTTATCTAACAACAAGATAAATGCCATTTTCAAAGACTCTAAAGGATTCCTTTGGATTGGCACAGACTGCGGATTGAACCGATTTGACGGCCATGACTTCAAAAATTATTACTGCATCAAAGAGGATTCGACATCTATGCCCGATAATTACATCCAATCCATTCAGGAAATAAAGAACGGGTACCTTCTCATCCAGTGTGGCAATGACTACACGGTTTATGACAGCAAGCATGACGTTTTCATCCGCGATTTAACAGGCCTCTTCAATAAATACGGAATAAACTTCAACCCATCTAAGATGTTCATTGACAGCAACAACTGCACGTGGATATACGATGCTTACAACGGCGTTTATTTCCTTCCTGACGGCAAAAATAAGGTTACAAAACTTGTCGACTCTAATAACATATTAACCGCACAAGATGTTACCGACATCACTCAGTGTGGCGATTTGATTCTCATGGTCAATAAATTGGGAAATATAATCGCTGTCGATGCCAAATCTCACAAAATCAAATGGAAAGACTCTTCCATTTACAATTCAGTCCTATCAATTGTCCCTCAACAATATCGCATTTATTGCGACCGAAACAATCAAGCCTGGTGTTACAGCATTGACGGCCTCTGGATTTTTGACCTCAATAAACACTGTCTCAACACCAACTTAGCTCAATACGTTACCAATCTTGCAATTCCTCGAGCCATAACTCAAGACAAATCCGGCAATATCTGGATTGGTCAGGACCAACGTGGTATTGACATTCTCAACTGCAGGAAGGGCCGATTATTATCGCTATCCAACACCGAACGGCTAAATAACAACACTATATCAGCGCTTTACACTGACCCGGATGGAAACGTTTGGATTGGAACTTACAAGAAAGGCCTCTACCAGTACAACTCTAACATGTTCAAATTCAAGCTAAACAGCTTTCCTGACGTGAATTGCATTACAAGCTCCGGTAACGATATCGTTTGGGTTGGAACGGATTCGGGTAATCTGATAAAGTGGAATATGGCCACAAATAACTGTGAAACAATTACTTGTCCAAACAAGGACAACAAAAGTTACGCAATTGCCAGCATATTCGCTGCCAACGACCATAAAATTTGGATTGGCACCTATCGCGGTGGCTTAATCTGCTACGATAACGGCCAATTTACTCATTATCAAACAAGTGATGGTCTTGCTTCCGAAAACATTTGGTCAATAATCTCTAATGGCGATGGAGCGCTATGGCTTGGCACATTAAACGGTGGTATCCAGCTATTTAACCCTGCAACTAAGACTTTTGAGACATTCAACACTCGCAACTCTCACATTATCAGCGATTACGTCAACTCGCTTTTCTTGGACAGCAACGGTAAGTTATACATTGGAACGACTCAAGGCGTATCTATAATGGATACTCACAATTACAAGATTACCAATAAGATAGGTTCTCATGAGAGCAAAGATATTTTCGCAAACCCCAATATCACACAGTTACTGATTGATTCCCACAAACTTCTATGGATAGCGACTTGTGAAGGCTTATATGTCTACGATGAACGACTTGACCGAATATACGTAGTTCCCATCAAATCAAGGCTTTACAATCCTTACATACTCGGTATCATCGAAGATATACAAGGCAATCTTTGGGCAAGTATTGGCGCGGAATTGGTAAAAGTTGAGACCACACGTAACAACAGCACTCAAGAGCTTTCGTTTACAACTCACTCATACAACCAAAGCGATGGACTTCAAAACAGTGACTTCAATCAACGTTCTTTCCACCGGCTACACTCGGGCGAAATTTTGATTGGTGGATTGTATGGCATCAATTCTTATTGCCCGCAGCTGATTAAATATAACGACAAACGCCCAACCGTAATGTTCACTGACCTAAGCCTTTTCAACCAGACAATCAAAGTTGGAGAAAAACATGATGGTATCATCGTAATAGACAAGTCGTTAAACGATGTCGAAGCCGTAAATTTGAGGTATTCTCAGAATGATTTTACCGTGCATTTTGCAACTGACAACTACATAATTCCGCAAAAAACGACCTACTATTATCGCCTCATCGGATTCAACGACACTTGGATGAAATGTGCGCCAAATATGCACCAAGTTACCTATACAAACTTAACTCCGGGCACATATACCCTTGAGGTAAAGGCCACTAATAACGACGGCTATGAATCCACCCGGGCAGCGACGCTCAAAATCATCATTCACCCTCCTTTTTGGCGTTCTCTGTGGGCATATATCATATACGCTATATTGCTGATTTTCATCATAATATTCATGATGCGATTTATCAAGCAACGCGAGCGCGACAAATACATCGAACAGAAAAAAGCTACCGAAATAAAGCAACAAGAAGAGGTTAACCAAATGAAATTCAGGTTCTTCACTAACATTAGCCATGAATTGCGCACACCTCTAACGCTGATAATTTCTCCACTTGAAGCGATGTTGAAGGAAACTTCTGACGACAAGCAGCATCACCGTCTCGAAATCATCCACAACAACGCTAACCACCTGTTATATCTTGTAAATCAACTACTTGATTTCCGCAAAAACGAAATCACAGGATTAAAATTTCTACCATCTGAAGGCGATGTAATTGCTTTCATCAAGAATTTATGCGACTCATTTGACGGATATTCCGAGAAGAAAAACATCAAGCTGACATTTTATTCGTCTCAAGAGTCTCTGACAATGACATTTGATGCGGATAAGCTTGGCAAAATCATCCTTAACCTGCTGTCAAACGCATTTAAATACACTCCCGACGGCGGACGCGTTGACGTCGCCATCAATCGCGATAACGACAACTTGGTCATTAAAGTTGCTGACACGGGCATTGGCATCAGCGACAAGGACAAGCCTCTCATTTTCAACCGTTTCTATCAAACTGACACAAGCCTATCCAGCGGTTCGGGCATCGGCCTAAGCCTCGTTAGTGAATACGCCAAACTACATCAAGGTTCGGTCAAAGTCGTAGACAACATCGACCACGGCTGCGTGTTCATCGTCACTATTCCAATTCGTCAAAGTGAGTCAGCTGACAGCAAAAAAACAGAAAGTCGAGAAAACAGCGCCACTGATACTCTAGAAGATACCAATAAATCCGTCGCACTTATAGTTGATGACAACAACGACTTGCTCACGTTCCTGCGCGATGAAATATCAGCCGATTTCAAAGTCATAACCGCCACTAACGGTGTTGAAGCGCTAGAGCAGATAGAGCAACACACTCCCGACATCATCGTGACTGACATCATGATGCCTAAGATGGACGGCAATGAACTCTGCCGCCACTTGAAATCAGACAAGCATTATGCGTCAATTCCTATCATTGTTCTCTCGGCAAAACATGATGTTAGCGCAAAAGTCGAGGGTTTAACCGTCGGTGCCGACGACTACATGACCAAGCCTTTCAACTGCGATTTATTGCTACTCCGAATGAAAAAGCTTGTTGAAACAAGAGCAAAAAACAGCAACAACCTGATTGATCCGGAGCCTAAACACATTCAAGTTACGTCCTTGGATGAAAAATTTGTTGAATCAGCAATCAAATACGTTGAAGACAATATGTCCAGACCCGATTTATCGGTTGAAGAGCTCAGCCGCCACCTCGGCATGAGTCGCGTCCACCTCTACAAACGATTGAGACAAGTAACCGGCAAAACTCCTGTCGAATTCATCAGAGTACTCCGACTCAAACGCGCAGCCCAACTTCTGCGCGAAAGCCAATTGAATGTCTCCGAGATTGCCTATCAGGTAGGGTTCAACAACCCCAAATATTTCAGCTCATACTTCCGCGACGAATTTGGCGTTTTACCGTCGGTTTATCAAGAGAAAGAGTGCAAAGCAACAAATTATACCCCTAAATAAAACATTACTCACCGAGCTTTGACAGTTTCATGCCCTCAAGATAACATCATCTATTTCAAATCGAGCTTCATTTTGCTAAATTTGTCATAGCAAATTTATCTTGAATCAGTAAAAAATTTAATAACATAAAAACGACATGAAACTCCAACAAATTTCACTACTTTGTGCGGTAGGGCTCCTGGCAGCTTGTACCTCGGCAAAGTATGAGAAAAACGACATCGGCATTACGGTAAACATTCCGCAAAGCAATCCCACCGATGTCCGCAAAGTCAGATTGGAAGTTCTCGGTGAAAAAATCATCCGCGTATCGGCAACTCCCGAAAAAGATTTTTCCACCGCAGAAAGTCTAATCATTGTTCCTCCAACCGAAAAAACAGATTTCAGCGTTGAAGAATCCGACTCAACAGTCTCGGTAAAGACCGCCCAAGTGACAGCCACTGTTACGCTCAGCAACGGAAATGTAAATTTCTACGATGCTAACGGCAATTTGGTCCTCGCCGAAGACGAAAACGGTCGCCACTTCAAGCCCATAGAAGTTGAAGGCACCAAAGGCTACACCGTCCAACAAGTTTTCAAATCAATTGACGATGACGAAGGCTTTTACGGGTTAGGCCAACACCAATCCGACGAATTCAATTACAAAGGCAAGAACGAAGAGTTATTCCAATACAACACCAAGGTCTCAGTGCCATTCATCGTTTCAACCGACAACTACGGCATTCTCTGGGACAGCTACTCATTGTGTCGTTGGGGTAATCCCGAAGACTACAAGCAATTAGGCGCAATCTTCAAGCTATACGACAAAGATGGCAAAGAAGGCGCATTAACAGGCACATACACCCCTGCTGATGCATCTCAAGAAACACTCGTGAGACGTGAAGATTCGCTCTACTTTGAGCACCTCGACCGCGAAAAGCATCTCTCAAAAGTGGTCAATCTCCCCGAAAATTTCCAATTTAACGGCGCAAAAGTAACTTATGAAGGCGAAATTGAAGCTCCCGAAACCGGAGAATACAAATTTATCCTTTATTATGCAGGCTATCAAACAGTTACAATAGACGGCAAAGAAGTTGTACCTGAACGCTGGCGTACTGCTTGGAACCCAAACAGTTACAAATTCTCAGTCAATCTTGAAGCCGGCAAACGAGTGCCCATCAAGGTAGATTGGACTCCCGATGGCGGCGTATCTTATTGTGGATTACGCGCTTACAGCCCTCGCGACGAAAAAGAGCAACAAAAGATGTCATGGTGGGGCGAAATGCAAGACCAAATTGACTACTATTTTGTTTACGGCGACAACATTGACGACGTAATCCACGGATACCGCACAATCACCGGTAAAGCACCAATCATGCCAAAATGGGCAATGGGTTACTGGCAAAGCCGCGAGAAATACAACACATCCGACGAAATTCTCAGCACACTTGCTGAATTCCGTCGTCGCAACATTCCAATCGACAACATCGTTCTCGACTGGCTCCACTGGCGCGAAGACTCATGGGGCAGCCACGAATTTGATACCGACCGTTTCCCCAATCCAAAAGGCATGGTTGACTCAATCCACGCAATGAACGGCCGCATCATGATTTCTGTTTGGCCAAAATTCTACGTTACAACAGAGCACTACAAGGAATTTGACCAAAAAGGCTGGATGTATCAACAAGCCATCAAAGACAGCATTCGCGACTGGGTTGGCCCCGGTTACCTTGGCTCCTTCTATGACGCCTACAACGCTGACGCTCGCAAGCTGTTCTGGAAGCAAGTTCAAGACCACTATTACCCCCTAGGCATTGACGCTTGGTGGATGGATGCCAGCGAGCCAAATATCCGCGATTGCACTGACCTTCAATATCGTAAAGACCTCTGCGGACCGACTGCGCTTGGTCCCTCAACCAAATACTTCAACGCATACGCCTACATGAATGCAGAAGCAATTTATGACGGACAACGCGGCGTTGAGCCCAACAAACGTGTATTCCTCCTCACTCGCTCAGGATTTGCAGGTCTACAACGCTATTCTACAGCTACTTGGAGCGGTGATATAGGCACTTGCTGGGAAGACATGAAAGCCCAAATTTCAGCCGGTCTGAACTTCTCAATCAGTGGTATTCCTTTCTGGACAATGGATATCGGCGGCTTCTGCGTTCAAAACAAATTTGTTGAAGGTCAACAAGTTTTCGACAAGACAGGACGTGAAAATGAAGCCAATAAAGAATGGCGCGAGCTCAACACTCGTTGGTACCAATTCGGTACATTTGCCCCTCTTTACCGCGCACACGGACAATGGCCCTATCGTGAAGTATTCAACCTCGCTCCCGAAAGCCATCCCGCCTATAAATCAATTCTTTACTACACTCACTTGCGTTATGATTTGATGCCATACATCTACTCGTTGGCAGCAAAAGTACACTTCGATGACTACACAATCATGCGTCCACTTGTAATGGACTTTGCAAGCGACAAGGCTGTTCGTAACATCGGTGACCAATTCTTGTTCGGTCCGTCAATTCTCGTTGCGCCCGTCTACACATACGGAGCACGCTCACGCAATGTTTACCTCCCAACATCGACACAATGGTATGACTTCTATACCGGTAAAGCAGTCAATGGCGGAGAACAAACAGTTGACGCTCCTTACGAACGCATTCCATTATTTGTACGCGCCGGCTCAATCATTCCATTCGGACCTGATATTCAATGGACTGACGAAAAGCCCGCTGAGAATATCACTCTCTATGTTTACGGCGGTGAAAACGGCACATTTACCCTCTATGAAGATGAAGGCACCAACTACAACTACGAAAAGGGCAAATATGCAACTATCACATTCATATATGACGACGCAACCTCAACTCTCTCAATCAGTAAGCGTCAAGGTGACTTTGACGGTATGTTGAAAACACGCCACTTCAACATTGTCAAGGTCAGCAAAGACAGCCCGGTACCTTACAATAAGAACTACAACGGAAAAGTTATAACTTATGATGGTAATGCTCAAAAGATTTCTATTTAGTATCTTATTCTTCATATTTTTTGTTAATCCAATTTTTGCAAGAGACTCCCGCGCCGTCAGCTTTAATGACGGCTGGGAGTTCCGTCTTGAAACCGACAACACCTGGCGTTCCATCAAATTGCCTCATGACTGGGCTATAGAAGGTGATTTTTCAATCGATAACCCATCAGGCACCGGCGGTGGCGCACTTCCGGGAGGTATCGGATTGTACCGCAAAACGTTCACCGTCAGCGACAGCACAAAGCTCACATTCATCGACTTTGACGGAGTCTACATGAATGCGACAGTGAGCATCAACGGCCACACATTAGGCACACGTCCTTATGGATATGCCTCATTTTCTTATGACTTAACCCCATACCTCAACTACAACACCACAAATCTCATTGAGGTAAAAGTCGACAACCAAGAACAGCCAAATTCACGTTGGTACTCCGGTTGTGGCATTTATCGTAACGTTTGGCTTAGACAAGTATCCCCCACTCACATAAATCGCTGGGGCTCATACGTTACCACCCCCGACATCAACCACGTGAACCTTCGACTGGACATCAACGGGACACCTGATGCCGTCAAGTCCGTCATTTACGACCAAAACGGCACCAAAGTTGCCCAAGCCTCATCAAAAAGCAACAAACAATCATTCTCAATAAAGAAGCCCCAGTTGTGGAGTCCCGAGAATCCATATCTCTACACAATTGTTACTGAATTAGTTATAAAAAATAAAGTAGTTGACACATACAAGACTACTTTCGGTATACGCACCTTTAATTTTGACGCACTAAATGGATTTTCTCTCAATGGCAAAGAGATGAAAATTAATGGAGTATGTCTCCATCACGATGCCGGAGCACTCGGAGCAGTAGTAAATCGTCGAGCTATTGAACGTCAACTGTCAATACTCAAAGATATGGGTTGTAACGCAATACGTTGCAGTCACAACCCACCTGCTCCGGAGCTGCTTGACTTGTGCGATTCAAAGGGATTTCTCGTCATGGACGAATCATTTGATATGTGGCGCAAGCGCAAAACCAATCACGATTATTCGCGCTATTTCGACAAATGGCACGAACAAGACCTCACTGACCTAATCACACGCGACCGCAACCACCCGTCAATCGTCATGTGGAGCATCGGAAATGAAGTGCTCGAGCAATGGACCGACGTTAAAGCCGACACATTATCACTTGAAGAAGCCAACTTGATTCTAAACTTCGGGCACGGCTCGGCACAACTTGCCAACGAAAGCTCTGACTTGAGTGTAAACTCACTATTGACCATCAAATTAGCCGACATTGTCAAGTCGCTCGACCCAACTCGCCCAATTACAGCAGGTTGCAACGAACCCGACCCCGGGAACCACTTGTTTAAATCAGGCGCTCTTGACATCATCGGTTACAACTACCACGACGATTGGTTTGCTCAAGTCCCCACATCGTTCCCCGGCAAGCCGTTTATCATCACCGAAAGCATTTCAGCACTGATGACACGAGGATATTACGTCATGCCCTCCGACTCAGTGATTATTTGCCCCGAGCGCTGGGATAAGCCCTATTACAACCCCTCTTACGCTTGCTCAGCCTACGATAACTGCCGTACTCCCTGGGGCAATACCCACGAAGCCACAATGCTCAACGTAAAGCGCAACAAATTCATCTCCGGTCAATTTGTATGGACCGGATTTGATTACATCGGCGAGCCCACCCCTTACGGATGGCCCGCACGAAGCTCCTACTTTGGAATTGTTGACCTCGCCGGCTTCCCAAAAGACGTTTATTACCTCTACCAGAGCGAATGGCGCAACGACATCAACGTTCTGCACCTATTCCCACACTGGAACTGGACAAGCGGTAGCGATGTTGACCTTTGGGCATACTACAACAATGCCGATGAAGTAGAGCTCTTTGTCAACGGTGTTTCACAAGGCACACGCTCAAAAACCGACGACAAGCTACACGCCTCATGGCGCGTAAGCTATCAGCCCGGCACAGTCAAGGCTGTCAGCCGCAAAGACGGCAAAATTGTCGCAGAAACAGAGATTAAAACAGCCGGTAATCCTGCAAAAATACGTCTCACAGCTGACCGACCGACAATTACACACGACGGCAGCGACCTTTGCTACATTACCGCTGAAATCGTTGATAAAGACGGGAATTTGTGCCCTTGGGCCGAAAACGACATCACATTTTCGGTATCAGGCGCAGGTTTCAATGCCGGTGTTGACAACGGCAGTCCCATCTCTCACGAACGCTTCAAGGCCGACAACCGCAAAGCATTCTATGGCAAAGCGCTTCTCATCGTTCAATCAAACGGCGCTGAAGGCAACATCACAGTCTCAGCAGCAGCCCAAGACCTAACCTCGACAACAATAACTATTAATACCAAATAAAAATCAACAAAGATATGAAGAAATCAGCATTAGCATTAGCCTGTTTACTAGGCCTTTCGGGCGCAGTGGCAGCACAGACGCCCATATATCTCGATTCTTCACAACCCATTGAAAAAAGAATTGACGATGCTCTTTCACGCATGACATTGCAAGAAAAAATTAATCTATGCCATGCTCAATCCAAGTTTTCAAGTGCCGGAGTTCCTCGTTTGGGAATCCCCGAAATAATGATGAGCGACGGTCCTCACGGAGTTAGAGCTGAAGTTGATTGGAACGACTGGGGATATGCCGGCTGGACATCCGACTCAGTAACAGTGTTCCCCGCGCTCACCGCTCTAGCAGCCACTTGGGACCCGAATATGTCAGCTATTTACGGTAAAGCCGTTGGTGAAGAAGCACGCTACCGCAACAAGAATATCCTCCTCGGCCCCGGTGTCAACATCTACCGCACACCGCTCAACGGCCGTAACTTTGAATACATGGGTGAAGACCCATACCTCGCAGGCGAGATGGTGGTTCCATACATCCAAAATCTCCAAAAAAACGGAGTTGCAGCTTGCGTTAAGCACTACGCCCTCAACGACCAAGAAAGATGGCGTGGCCACATCAACGTGCAAGTCAGCGACCGCGCTCTCTATGAAATCTACCTCCCCGCCTTCAAAAAAGCCGTTATTGACGGCGGCGCATGGTCCATCATGGGTTCTTACAACCAATACAACAACCAACACGCTTGCCACAACGAACGCCTTCTTCAAAAGATTTTGCGCGGGCAATGGGGCTTTGACGGATGCGTAATCACCGACTGGGGTGGCGCACACGACACCAAGCAAGCTGCACTATATGGTCTAGACATCGAAATGGGCTCATATACCAACGGTTTGACCTCAGAGAGTGAATTTACTTACGACGACTATTACTTGGCTAATCCATACCTCAAAATGCTCCAAAGCGGCGAAGTTCCCATGTCAACAATTGATGACAAAGCTCGCAACATTCTCCGCCTCATCTTCCGCACAGGCATGAACACTTCTAAGCCTTTCGGCTCACTCTGCTCTGAAGAGCACTACAACGTGTGTCGCCAAATTGGCAACGAAGCTATCGTGTTGCTCAAGAATGCACCGGTAAACAAAAAATCAGCCAAGCTGCTTCCTATCGACGCCAATCGCTACAACAACATCCTCGTTGTTGGCGAAAATGCGACACTTCGTCTCAACGAAGGTGGCGGTTCATCCGAATTAAAAGCTCGTCTGATGGTATCACCACTTGATGCGCTCAAGCAAATTTACGGCGACAAAATCACCTACTCTCCCGGCTACAAGTCAGGCCGTCCAATGTATGAACGCGAAGAAGTGATTCCGCAAAGCACTCAAGACTCTTTACGTGCCGAAGCAGTAAAAGCAGCTAAGAATGCCGACTTGGTAATCTACATCGGCGGACTAAACAAGAATGCATACCAAGACTGCGAATCAACCGACCGTCGCGAATATGCCCTACCCTTCGGCCAACCACAACTCATCAACGAAATTGCAGCTGTTAATCCCAACACAATCGTTGTACTACTCAGTGGTAACGCCGTAGAGACATCATGGGAAAGCAAAATCCCCGCAATCGTTCAAGGATGGTATCTCGGTTCGATGGGCGGTTATTCAATTGCCGATGTTCTTTCAGGAAAAGTAAATCCTTCAGGCAAGCTACCATTCTCGTTCCCTCGCAAACTTGAAGACAACGGTGCGCACTTCTACGGCGTAGAAAGCTATCCCGGTGACAGCATCAACGTTGCATATAAAGAAGACATTCTCGTGGGTTATCGCTGGTATGACACCAAGAAAATCCCCGCACAATATTCATTTGGCCACGGTCTCAGCTACACAACATTTGCTTACGGCAAAGCATCCGTTTCATCATCAACAATCACCCCCGGTGAAACAATTACCGTATCTGTGCCCGTAACTAACTCCGGCAAAGTTGCCGGCAAAGAAGTTGTCCAACTATACATCGGTGATGACAATGCATCGGTTATTCGTCCCGTCAAAGAGCTCAAAGGCTTCCAAAAAGTTGATTTACAACCCGGTGAGACCAAGACTGTAACCTTCACCATCAGTGAAGATGCGTTGAAATTCTATGATGACAAAGCCGGCGACTGGACTTCCGAAGCAGGTAAGTTCCACGCCTTCATCGGTTCATCATCCACCGATATACGCTCAACTATTACATTCAATCTAAGCAAATAACCTTTAGAATTTTAGGTAATTCCTATTTATTTATAAAACAACTATGGTGTAAGGGCGACGACATCGTGATTGATGCGCCGCCCTTCTTTTTCCCTTGTAAAATAGCTATTAATGCTTGTTGTAGAACTGCAAAATGCGGTAGCGCAAAATAGTTTCATACTTAGCTTGCACGCGCTCCGACATCGACTTTATATAAGCCGTTTTACTTTGCTCAAATTCAGTTGCGTTAGCCTTTCCATAGCTAAACTTCTCGCGCATAGCCACAAACGCCTGTTGAGAAGACGCCTCAGCCACCTCACTTGCTTCATACTTCTTTTTAGATGCAACATATTGATAAAAAGCCTGTTGTATTGATTTATACAACTGATTTTGTGCATCTTGCAATTGCAATTCAGCATTTATCTTTGACACCTGCGCTTTTCTGATGCTATTGCGTGTTGAAAAAGCGTCAAAAATGGGGACTGACAAAGAAAAGCCCAAATAGGTATTATAGTTATCCTTCATTTGACTACCAAATGAAGAGTTTTCCAAGCCTGAAATCTTATAATAGCTACTCCCTACCCCGGCATTAAACGACAGCCTCGGCAGATAACCTGATTTAGCCAATTCTATACTTCTATCGGCGACCTCTATGCTTTGTTTGGCCGACAATATCGAGTTATTGTTGCTCAACGCATTCTCATACACTTGATTTGCACCCAGCATTTCAGTTTCTTCATCTGACAACGGTGTAACCGTGAAATCTCCACCAGGCTTCAATTCAAGCATTTGCATCAAGTCAACAAGCGCCAACTCATAATCATTAGTCGCATTCACAACCGATAGCTCATCCTGCGCCAACTGCGACTTTGCCTCATAAATATCCAACTCAGGTATTTTGCCGGCATCAAGCAACTCCTGACTACGAGCCAACTGCACCGTCGACAAATCCTTCTGCTTCTGAGCCACGTCCAATATCTCGCTACAATAAAGCACCTGCAAATATTGGCTGATAACACTCAACGTGATGTTCTCCTTGGCAGCCTCATAGTCATACAAAATCTTGCGCAAATTGGCCTTAGCATACTTCACTTGCCTTACATTTGACAATCCCTGAAATAGAGGCATATTCATTGATGCGCCCCACTGGAAGTTAGATGTATTGCGATTAGCATAAGTATTTTCGGCGGTTAAACCACGTCCAAAGTTAAATGACTGGCTCGCCGACGCTGATAAATTTGGCAAAAAATTATCCTTAGCTTCAACAACATCAAGCTCAGCGCTCAACTTACTAATTTCCTGATTTTTGACCGTCAAATTATGTTCCACCGCATAGTCTATGCACTGTTCCAGCGTCCACGTTTCAGCATTCACCGGCACCGTAGCGCCCAATATTGCAGCCGTTATTAACAAGTATTTCTTCATCTTACAGAGCTATTATATGACATCACCTTTAATCTTGACATTCTTGTCAATGCCCGATTTCACTTCCACATTCAACCCATCGCTGACGCCGAGCACAATCGGTTTACGCTCAAACACCTGCTTAGGCAACGAATCTTTCAAACAATACACAAACGCGCTATCGCCAACAAATTCAATCACACGTTCAGGAATTGTCATTACGCCCACCGCCTTATCCAAGATGACATCAGCGTTAGCGCTATAACCCGCTCTAATCTTCTCGGCATCCACATTGTGTATTGCAGCCTTGATTTCAAACGAATTTGCGCCATTCTCCTCGACGCCCTTCGGTGAGATATACTCGATTACGGCATCAAATTGCACGTCAGGAACGGCACCGATAGTTATCACCATTGGCATATCCAACGCCAAATAACCCACCTCAGTCTCATCAACCTTGCCTTTAAATATCAGATTATTCATATCGGCAATCGTGGCAACAGTAGTGCCGTCATTCATCGTATTTGCTTGAATTACCGAGCTACCCACCTTGACCGGGACATCAAGTATCAAGCCGTCAATTGTTGCCCTCACCAGCGTATTACTTTGCGTAGCATTCAGTGATGACACACCTTCATTTATAATCTTATAAGCATCAACAGCGGCATCAAGCTCTTCACGCGCCTTATCATAAGTTGCCTCGGTCGTTTCATATTCTTCACGCGAAATAACCTTCTTCTCATACAATCCCTTATCACGGTTGTACTTGCGGCGAGCATCTTCCAGCGAAATCTTTGCCAAATTTATGCGATTCTGTGCCGATGACAGTTGAGACTCCTCGGGAATAACCTTAATCTTTGCAATGACATCTCCGGCTTTAACCACGTCGCCAGCCTTGACATTTATCTCGCAAATAATACCCGATATTTGCGGCTTAATATCAATCTCATCGCGCGGCTCAATCTTGCCGGTCAATACTGTTGTGCGTTGTACATCGCCTTGTGACGGGGTCACCAATTCATACACTTCTTCCTTGTCCTGAGAATTGATAAACAGGTACACAAAAGTCCCCGCAAACACGGCAGCGACTATAATCCATAGTAAAATTCTAAAAAACTTTTTCATATTTATTTGTCATTAATAGCTTCTATAGGTTTGATTTTCATTGCCTTATACGCCGGTATTAATCCGGCAAGTGTTCCAAGTACAATAAATGTCATCATGATAATTATTGCATGTATAAATTTCAATTGGAATGTTGCTTCAGTCACATATTGAGCTATCGCCAAGACTATTACGGCAAAACATATTCCCGCCAGTCCCGCAACGATAGTCAGCACAACACTCTCCGACAAGATTTGTATAATTATATCCCTCGGTTTTGCGCCAAGAGCTCGTCTTATTCCTATTTCCTGAGTTCGTTCCTTCACGATAACCCACATGATATTGCCCACACCGATGACTCCGGCCATCAATGTTCCTGCGCCAACAAACAGCGCCAGCAAGCTCAATCCCAGGAACATCTTATCCACCACTTCAAACTGCTCTGACACGTCCATCAACGTCAACGCGTCTTCATCATTTGGCGATATTGGATGCCTCATGCTCAGAATTCTCATAATATTGGGCTTCAACGACCCGGGCTTATACCCTCGCTCAGTGGTAAACATCACAATACCCACCTTCTCGCCCATGTTATAGGTCCTGCGCATGGTAGATGACGGGATAAGAACCGCATCATCTATTCTCGCGCCAATCTGTATCTCCGTCTTTTGGCCGGCAACGCCCACCACTCGGTAATATATGCGGTCTATCTCCACGAATTTGCCCAACGCATTTTCAGCGCCAAACAGCTCATTGGCCAGATTCTGACCTATCACACACACTTTTTGAGACTGCGCATTATCCACCTCGTTTATAAATCGGCCATCATAGATTATCGGCGTGAAAATATTAGAATACTCCGGCTCAATGCCTGTAATCGACACCGATTTACTATTTTTGGAATACACCACCGTTGCACGGCTCTGGTTCAGCGCCGACAAGTTGTCAATGTGAGGCACACTTCGGCGTATATTTTCCACATCCGTACGTGTCAGATACCAGCTCATGCCCTTCTGGAAGCCACGATAAGACATCGTCGTCGCGCGGGGCATAACGATGCCCATATTGGTGGCAAAGCCCTCAAATTTCATGCGCATGAGCGATTCCAAGCCCTGCGCACCGCCCCAAAGCATGGCAAGCACAGCAGTGCCCCAAAAGATGCCAAACGCCGTCATAAACGTCCTCGTCTTGTTACGAGCCAGCGTGACACCAATCTCCTTCCAATTCTCTATGTCAAATATGGGACTTCTCATCGTTATTCAGTTCTTAGTGCTTCTACAGGTTTCACCTTGGTAGCTTTTATGGCAGGAAATAATCCGGCTATCGCTCCCGCAACTATCAACACTATTGTTACTCTTATAGCAATTGACATCTCCACAGTGGGATTTTTCAATATATCGGAATCTTCAGCAAGCTTCGAGATTATCTCGGTTGAGACAATCCCCAAGAACACGCCTATATACCCAAAGAACGTAGTAATAGTAACGCTCTCAAGGATTATTTGAGTCAAAATATTGCGCGGTTTGGCACCTATAGCGCGGCGTATGCCTATCTCATGGGTGCGCTCCTTGACCGATACAAACATAATGTTACTGACGCCCACAATCCCCGACAACATCGTGAATATGCCTATTATCCACACGGCAATATTCAATATCGACATCGCCTCGTTGGCGCTAAGATAACCGCTAAATTTATTCCATGTATAAACCGCCGAATTATCGTTAGGATTAAAGTTATGTTGGCGCCCAATCGTCGCTCTCAGCTTTTGCTCGGCCTCATCGGCATCCTCTTCAGTCTCAAGCCCGTTAAGTGTCACTTGGATTGAACCCACTGTGTTCTTATTCTCAGAGAGCATCATTGCCGTTGAAAAAGGCACATACGCATCCGTGCGCCAATCATGACGGTAGATACCCACAATCTCCCATGAAAGTCCGTTACAAGTCAAATATTTACCTATAATATCTTCATTTGAGCGATTTGGGAAGAACTGACGCGCTAGAGTTTCATTCACTACAATCACCTTGCGCTTGTTGTTCATATCCTGGTCATTCAAGCACCGCCCCGCCACTATGCCTTTTTTATAGTCAATATCGGCCTGAGGATAAACACCGGTGTATCCCATTGACAGCGATTCCTTCAACGAGCTGAAAGTTGCCGACTGGTTCTCTACTGTCGCCGTTGCAGTTGCCACCAAGCCGCGATTTTTCTCCTTCAGCACGCTGACATCCTGATTTTGAAGCTCTATTGCTCGGCCTTCTTTTAGCCCGTTATAAGCCATTGACGTGAATCCGCCCCACAGCTCAAGTGCATTATAATTTTGGTCGGCAAAATTGGAATTTACCGAATTATAGACGCCACGTGAAACGCCCAGCAACGTGATAAGCATAAAAATGCCCCACGCCACCGCAAAGCCCGTCAAAGCTGTGCGCAGCTTGCTGTTATTCAAGCTCTGTAATATTTCCTTTGCGAGGTCTATCATTGCTGCTCTATTATGCCGTCAGAAATGCGTATTAAGCGATTTGTGGCCGCTCCCACGTTCGGGTCATGAGTCACTATAACAATAGTCATACCCGACGCATTCAAGTCCTTAAACACCTCCATAACATCACGCGAGGTCTTTGAATCCAAAGCGCCAGTGGGTTCATCAGCAAGGATGATTGACGGCTGAGTGATTAGCGACCTGGCAATTGCCACACGCTGTTTTTGACCGCCCGAAAGCTCGCCGGGAAGATGGTGAGCCCACTCGGCAAGCCCCATTCGTTCCAATTGCTCCATGGCCAATTTATTGCGCTTACGTCGCGATATGCCCTGATAAAACAGCGGCAATGCCACATTCTCAACAGCATCCTTATAAGCAATGAGATTAAACGACTGAAACACAAAACCTATCATACGATTTCGCAATTCAGCAGCACGATTTTCGCTTAAATTCTTGATTAAAACATTATCCAGGTAATACTCTCCGCTATCATAATTATCCAGAATTCCAAGGATATTCAACAACGTTGACTTTCCCGAGCCCGAAGCGCCCATGATGGACACCAGTTCGCCCTTCTCTATCTCAAGGTTTATCCCCTTCAAGACATGCAAAGGAACAGCTCCGGGGTAGGTTTTATTGATATCAGTTAGCTTTATTATCATAGCAAGTTACCTTAATTATTAATGGTACTAAATTAGACGCTTAAAGTTACAAAATATTTCAGCCCGTTCACGGTATTAACCTTTTTTAATTGCTATATAAAGCAAACGAGGTCGGTAGCCCTATTGGCTATCGACCTCGCATTATCTATTGTAGTTCGTTAGTTTATTCGCTTACTACTTCGCTTTTTTCAGAGTCCATGAACACCTCGTCGATGTCATCTTTACCTCCTACTACAAGTCTATCATAGTCTCTCAAACCGGTACCGGCAGGAATCAAGTGACCGCAAATTACGTTCTCCTTCATACCCTCGAGAGAGTCAACCTTACCGTTGATTGCTGCTTCGTTAAGAACCTTGGTAGTTTCCTGGAATGATGCAGCTGACATGAAGCTTGAAGTTTGAAGTGCTGCACGAGTAATACCTTGTAGGATTTGCTCTGATGTTGCAGGCACTGCATCACGCACTACGATTGGACGCAAGTCGCGACGCTTCAAAGCTGAGTTCTCATCACGCAACTTACGTGCGGTAATGATTTGACCCGGCTTGATGGTGTCTGAATCACCGGCATCGGTTACTACCTTCTTGCCCCAAATACGGTCGTTTTCATCCATGAAGTCACGTTTGTCAACGATTTGTGATTCGAGGAAGCAAGTATCACCCGGATCAAGGATGTTAACCTTACGCATCATTTGACGTACGATTACCTCGAAGTGCTTATCATTAATCTTCACACCTTGCATACGGTATACATCTTGTACTTCGTTCACGATGTACTCTTGTACTGCTGTCGGACCCATGATATTCAAGATATCAGTTGGTGTGATTGCACCGTCAGATAGCGGTGTACCGGCACGCACATAGTCGTTTTCTTGTACAAGAAGTTGCTTTGATAGCGGAACAAGATATTTCTTTTCTTCGCCAAGCTTAGAGATTACTGAAATTTCGCGGTTACCACGTTTTACCTTACCGAATCTTACCTCACCATCGATTTCTGATACGATTGCAGGGTTAGATGGGTTACGAGCTTCAAACAACTCGGTCACACGAGGAAGACCACCGGTGATATCGCCGGCACCACCTGTTGCACGAGGTATCTTGATGAAGATTTCACCGGGCTTAATTTCGCCGTCTTCGTCAACCATCAAGTGAGCACCCACAGGGAGTGCATATGTCTTAACGATTTGTCCGTTAGCATCGACGATGTTAGCTTCAGGAACCTTGGTACGGTCCTTAGATTCGATGATAATCTTTTCACGAAGACCTGATTGTTCGTCAGCTTCTACGCGATATGTTACGTTTTCTACTAAGTTTTCATACTTGATAGCACCACCCACTTCGCTGACAATTACGGCGTTGAATGGGTCCCATTCACAGATTACGTCACCCTTCTTAACGGTTGCGCCGTTATCGAAGTACAACTTAGAACCGTAAGGAATTTGAGCGCTGGTCAACATCATCTTAGTAGTTGGCTCGATGATACGCATTTCTGCCAGACGGCCTATTACTACTTGTACCGGACGTCCGTCTTGACCTATTTCGGTTGATTCTACTGTACGCAATTCATCAATTTCGAGGATACCATCATAACGTGATGTTACTGAAGATACGGCTGCGATATTTGATGCAACACCACCGACGTGGAATGTACGGAGTGTCAACTGAGTACCCGGCTCACCGATTGATTGTGCTGCGATTACGCCGACTGCTTCACCCTTTTGAACCAAGCGGTTGTTTGAAAGGTTACGTCCGTAACACTTAGCACAAACACCCTTCTTAGACTCGCAAGTCAATACTGAACGTATTTCTACGCTTTCGATTGGTGATGCGTCGATGATATCTGCTGCTTCATCGTTGATTTCTTCACCGGCTGCAACGATTACCTCGTTGGTCAATGGGTGGATAATATCGTGAACTGATACACGGCCCAAGATACGTTCGCCCAATGATGCTACAACCTCATCATTATTCTTGATTTCGGTGCAGACAAGACCACGCAATGTACCACAGTCTTCCTCGTTGATGATTACGTCGTGAGCAACGTCAACAAGACGACGAGTCAAGTAACCTGCGTCGGCTGTCTTCAACGCTGTATCCGCAAGACCCTTACGAGCACCGTGGGTAGAGATAAAGTACTCTAGCACTGATAGACCTTCCTTGAAGTTCGCAAGAATCGGGTTTTCGATGATTTGACCTCCTTCAGCACCTGCCTTTTGCGGTTTAGCCATAAGACCACGCATACCGGCCAACTGACGAATCTGGTCCTTAGAACCACGAGCACCTGAGTCAAGCATCATGAATACTGAGTTGAAACCTTGATTTGCTTCAGTCATTTGCTTCATGAGGATATCGGTCAAGCGTGAGTTAACGTGTGTCCAGATATCGATAATCTGATTGTAACGTTCGTTGTTGGTGATGAAACCCATTGAGTAGTTATTCATCACTTCCTCAACTTGTGCATAACCCTCGTTCACGATTTCTTCCTTTTCAGCAGGAATAATCACGTCACCAAGGTTGAATGATAGACCACCCTTGAATGCCATGTAATAACCCAAGTTCTTGATATCATCCAAGAATTGAGCTGAACGTGGAATACCACAAGTCTTGATTACCTTAGAAATGATGTTACGCAATGACTTCTTTGACAAGATTTCATTTACATAACCAATTTCCTTTGGTACATATTGGTTAACCAATACACGACCAACCGAAGTATTCTCTACAAGGTGGTTGATTGGATTGCCATTTTCATCTATATCGTCTACTACAACGCTTACAGGTGCGTGCAATGTTACACGGCCTTCATTGTAGGCGATTTGTGCTTCTTCAGGACCATAGAACTTAGTGCCTTCACCCTTATCGCCCTTGCGGAGCTTAGTGATGTAGTAAAGACCAAGTACCATATCCTGTGAAGGTACGGTGATAGGAGCACCGTTGGCAGGGTTCAAAATGTTGTGTGAACCAAGCATCAACATTTGAGCTTCAAGCACTGCCTCATTTCCTAACGGGAGGTGGACTGCCATCTGGTCACCATCGAAGTCGGCGTTGAACGCTGTACATGCCAATGGGT
>CAYTFG010000005.1:0-1876 GCA_964436925.1 uncultured Bacteroides sp.
AAGGAGTATCATCATACCCTTCAAGTTCGATGGTATCATCGTCACAAAAGTATGATAGGTTGCTGTCATCGGTAACAAAGTTGCCTAAACAGCATCCGTAATCCGGCAATATAAGGAAATATGGTTTTATAAGTTCTTGCATATAATGAGATGCGTTGGCTATGGATTTGAACCAAAGTTAGTTAATATTGATGATTAATCAAAATAAAGCCCTAATTTTGTGTAGAAGTTCCGTTTTGTGAAGTAGCTGTGTCATTTCACTTGCCCGAATTGGGTTCTGCCAATGTCTCCTACTGGCAGAGACGGAACTCTTTTACATCTCTTTTGCTCTGTGTCGCCCTAACTCTCCCCTCCAAACACCATTCATGGACACAGAAACTGCGAGGAGTTTCTGCGCCCATGAACTAGTAGATACTAATGTACTATCTTACTTTATGAAAACTTTTGCCGTTGTGTCGTCAGCTTTTACGATGTATATGCCTGATGGCACTGCGATTGCGTTGCTATTGCCGCTATAGATAACAGCTCCTGATGCGCTGTAGACGGTGGCATTGCTAAACTCACCAACGATATTGATTTCGCCTTGACCGCCGGTGATTGCCACATTGCTACCGTTCTCTTTCACATCTTCCACGCCTGTCAATTGCCCTTCAAATGCGCTTATGGCGTGATATGTCGGTGAAAGACCTTGATTTATACCTTTGGCCTCGTCATAATACTCTGACTTATATATAGCCTTGACATAGAATCGGTAATCGCGCGGATTCGTTGCGACTTCAGTCAAGTCAGACGTCGAAATGAGTTTCTCAAATTCAATTACATCGTCAGCATTATCGCTCTTTTCGCTTGAGCTACTCAGTCGAGCTATTCTTGTGGCGCTATTTGCGCTTGCTGAGCCTATGTTTCCCAAATTATATAAATTTGTTGCCCTCGGGAATCCATTTGCAGCAACGCGATAATCATTGACATCGGTGTACTCGTCATCATCTGTGGCAAACGGTTGGCCCTCATCGACGGTTGGGAACTGCGTTACACTTTCTTTATTGTCGGCTTTGACGCACAGCTCATAGTGGTCAACAAACAATGTATTCTTTTGCGGAATGATTGAACCCTTGACATATATGCAATTTTTGTTAGCGCCGAATGCCGCGAGATCCAAATCAACACCAAGAGTATAGTCGGCATCTGTTCCGGTTATTTCGGTATATGAATATTCTTCAAGATAGTCTTTGCTTCCGTCTTCTTTGGTGACACCCTTCTTGAGCAAGCCATAGTTATACAATTTTATCGCATACCCACCGCGTGTTAATCGGTCGCCGTCACAGTCTATCCAAGGACAATTAGTGTCAATGTGGTTGTGGTCAACATCCTTGCCGGTAACGCAAAATTCTCCGTGAACTTCACCTTCTTCGGCTGTGCCTCCGTTCTTATATTTTTGCTGCTCAAATGCGTCATTTACCACTTCGCAGAACGTTGGCTCGGGGTCGTAGCTATACCAGTAAGCATCTTTGTTGTTGATGGTTTGGTAACCAAGTGATTCAAAGTTGCTGAAACTTGTTGTCACGCCGATTGTTTGTGAACGATACCACAACTCGTTTGTCCATTCGGGCCAACTTGCGGTGATTTCAACGAGCCCTGCCGAAATACCATGATTCGTTGCGATTCTCAAGCCTCGACAGTTGAGGTTGCTGATATACAAGCCGGTTTCAATCCATGACGTTGTGACGTTGTATTCGCGTATCAGCTTGCCGTCTTTGTCGTAGTCGCGTGCTTTAGCGTTGGGCACGTCTCTCACTGAGAAATATCCGTCAATAAATGAAAGCGCATCAACTGTTTTCCCCTCGGCGTCTTTGATATCAATAATCAGGCCGGGAAT
>CAYTFG010000005.1:1976-48907 GCA_964436925.1 uncultured Bacteroides sp.
ATTGACCAGTTATCCCAAGAGTCGCCATATTGGTAGTAGAGCTGTATTTTGTAATTTTGCGAATAGTCATAATATTTATTTGGAACGATATACGCGTATGTTTTATCTTCAATTGTTGTGGTATTAAATTCCCATGAGATTGGCACAAGTGTTGCGGTGTAGCCTGAATATTTGCCGCGGGTTATTTTGTAATCCTTTAGCTGAATTTCGAGAGAATTGTTTGAGAGGGTAGCATCGACGTCAATGCCGTCGGTGTAGAAGTTGTGGAGTTTCAAGCTGCCGTCACCGTTGCTTTCAAAGTATGCACCGCCATAGTTGTAGTCATAGCAACCTTGGTATGTGCCTGCCCATGGACCGGTCATATATGCTTGATAGACGTTGTGGCTTGTCAAGAATTCTTCGGTCAATTCTTCACAGTTTGCACTTTGGGTTAGTAGCGCAGTTGCTAAGCCTATCACTAAATAGGCGCATCTCGAAATTAATGTTTGTAAGTTTTGTCTCATTGTGTTGTTGATAGATAAAATTGTATATCTTGTATATTGATTTGTATTATTTTAGCTCAGCGGGTACGCATATAAATCACAACAATGTTGGCTTACTCATTGTTGACTAGCTATCTGTTAATTAAAAACTGATTACTAATGTTGTTTATAGCTCATTGTGCGTGAAGTCAAATAATTGCTTGCGTATTGGTTCCTAAAAATTAGCACTTTCAACCTGTCGTTATGCAAGTAGTAATAGATTTTCTTCTCACGGTGTAATCTCAATAGCGTAACTGTTATGTCTGCCTTACCTTAGAAATTTAGATTTTTCGTTCAACTCCTTGAAGCTTTCTAAATTTTCTGCAAATTTAGTAAAATTTAAGGCCAATGTCAAGTCTTTTTCAAAATATTTTTCTTTAAAGTAAATCAACAAGTGTATAAAATAATTAAATGTGTATCCCAATCGCTTGAACTTTAGCCATATAATAAAAATATGGCAATAGGAGACCTACTGCCATATTTTGTAACTTATTGATATCTAGGTGTCTACTTTAAAATCTTCTTGCTGACCGTAGTCTTACCGTCAGTGTATTTAGTCACGATAATGTAGATACCATATTGAGGATTAGCCACTTCGATACCATCAGGAGTGTAGTATGTGATTTTCTCAACCTCACTGCCCACGGTAACGTCATCAACACCCGATGCTGAAACGTCGGTGACAACTATTGCTGATGGGTAGTAGTTGTGCTTGGTTGAGATAACCTTGAGCACCGTGGTGCCTTCGGGAATGGTGAATTCTCCGGTGTATGAAGTCGAATCTTTTGTCGGGGTTGAACCGTCAATAGTGTAGTGATATTCAACACCTTCCACACTGCTGCTGAATGAAGCCTTGTTGTCGTTAACTGTTACGGTCGGTGCCGGAAGTGAGTCGGGTAGGGCAACAATAGGAATTCGCTTAACGTATGTTTGATAAGCCACTACAAGTGTGTCATTTAGGTTGTCTGCCGGGTCCATCTCGAGAGTCTTGCCTGAGAGGCTGAATGCACGATTGTTTTGTGCCAAGCTTAGCGTAAGGTTCTCATTGGTAGTGAGTTTGCTGTCCACTTTTATTGCGTCGCTTCTTGTGTTGTCGCCAAAGTTGACATAAAGTTGTCGCCCTGCCTGAACTGCCGGTTCGTCAGCAAACGCCTTCAGGATAGGGTAGTAGCCTTTTTCATACTGCCAATATTCAGTGCTTAAGCCCTCAATCACAGTTCCGTCGGTAAGCTTTTCTGTGCTAAGTGCGTATGCTCCTTCATGTGCCTTTCCGTGAGCTGCTTCTTGATTGGAAATTTGACCGTCGTAATAAGCATTTTCCATTGTGCCTTCTTGATAGAGCTTACCAACGATGTTTCCAATTGTGCCAACCTCATTTCCGCGGTAGTCAACAATGCCAACATTCAACGCTGAGCTGATAATTTCGCCACCCTTATTGTTGAACCATCCGAGGATACCACCGGCATATTTTCCGGCATATATAGCTCCAAAGTTCTCTACATTAGACATTTTGCCGAAATTATTATGGGCTATACCTCCGGCTGTTGATAGGCTTGTCACTTTGTAGTTGCTACACAAAATGTCATTCTTTATTTCGCCGGTGTTTACACAGTTCTCGACAGTTCCGTAGTTGGTTGATACTATACCACCAACATATTGATATCCAACGGTTAAGTTACCTGCATTGTAGCAGTTGCGCACTACCGCTGTTGTCGTTTTGTTTGCTCCATTGTAGCTGGTAATACCGCCAATAGTTCCTGAATAAGCCATTACATCGGCATAGTTACGGCAATTTTCAATCAATCCGCCATAATTGTAGCCAACTACGGCTGCTCCGCGTGAATAGAAAACAAATTTACAGTCAGAGGCTATACGCACATTCTTGACCGTTCCCACAGCTTTCAAGTTGTTTACGAAACCATAGTTTGTTCCCTTTCCGGTTGAAGCAACAGCTCCATTATTATCAAGGCTTGACATTACCATCTTGATGTTGTGAATGTAGTGATTATCACCGTCTAAGATGCCACCGAAACCATAAGTCGCACCTGTCGAACCTGAACATCCGATGCCCTTGAATGATTCATCTTGTTGCAAATCAATATCATTGGTGATTTTGAAGTATGCGCCGTTAAATGACAACTTATTGTCGTTTGTTGCTTGGCTCAACTTGATGAGGTCTTCTTTTGTTGCGAGAATGAATGGGTCGGTTTCTGAACCGCTACCTGAGAAGATGCTGCTCGGTGCCAACTTTATGGTGAGAAACTTGCTGTTGTTGCTGTTTGAGACAACAATTGTATCGGTTGCAAATGTTCCGTTGAGGTGGAATTGACCGGTTGATTGAGTTAAGTCAACGCCATATCCGTCAGTTACGAGGCTGCCATTCTTGGAAATTGACCATTTTACGCTGTTGGCTGTGCTGACTTTGAAATCAGTGGTGATTGTCTCAACGTTTTCGCGCTCATTCTCAAATATGATAGAAGCGGCTGATACATAGGCTGCTGCATTTGATTCAATACCCTTCAATCGAGGATAAATGTTGTCGGCAAATACCCATGTGTCGGTGCTGAATCCGGTCAAATCGTTTGTTGTACTGAAAAATGCGCTTTGTGGTTTTGAACCGGTGCTGGTCTTGATTAATGGTAACAATTGATTGTCATAGTAACAATTGGTTACGACCGGCGTAACACCTTCGGTACGAGTATCAAACACGCCAATGTAAGGTGTGTAATCGCGTTCTGTTCCCGGTGTTACCAATCCTGATACATAACAGTTGGTCACCTTGTTGTAAGTCTTGAATGATGTGTTATTGCTTACAACGTTTATCGCATATCCGGCGATACCGCCTGAATATGAGCCCTTTATGAGGTTCTCTCCGGCAAAATAGCAATCTGTGATATCGGTAACTGCAATTGCGCCGACAATACCACCGGCACCACTACTCGTTTTACCTTCTACCTCGTTATAAATCTTTGCTATTGAGAAACATCTCTCAACTTCCACGTTGACTGTCGTGCCAACTACACCACCAACAAACTGTGTGCTTGCCGTGAGAATGAGGTCTCCGCTGAAGTAGCTGTCGGTCAATTTTCCACCACGGTCGCTGGTGAGCGAACCAATCACACCACCAACGTTACATTGTGATGTCGTTCCGGTGATACGAATTGTGGTATTTGTTGCGCTCAAATTTGAACACGGTTCACGAGTTACCGCAAATACACCGCCCAATTGAGAATATCCTGAAATTGTACCTTGGAAGCTACAATTGGTTGATGCTCCTGCTTGTGCTGCCACGCCACCCACTGAGAGATATCCCTCGATGTCACCACCGGTTACCGAGCAGTTGTCAAGTTTGCCGAGGCAATTACCTGCAAGAGCTCCGGCAAAGTAATAATTGCGGGTGCGGATTGTCGGGTTGGTTAGCTTCACGTTCTTGATGGTCGCTACTGTATCAACAGCTCCAAACAAGCCTGCATATCCGCGAGTGTCTGTATCAATGTACAGATTTTGAATCGATTTACTGTTTCCGTCATAGTGACCGGCAAAACGGTAATAATCGTCGTTACCGCCAATCGGTGGGAAATTGTATCCCTTGGCATTGATATTGGCCGTTTGCTTGAAATATTTACCCTCAAACGCACGAGCATACTTCAATGTCTCGTTTATTGGCGTATTGATGTTGACGCTATCGCTCAACGCCAGCAAATCAGCTATATTTTCAATCAAATATGGGTCACTTTCTGTACCTGAACCTTTGAAACCGCTTTGAGTTGAGGCTGTTGGGTAAGTGAGCGTAAACGGCAACGAAATTGTCGAGTTGCGATATCGCTTGGCATAGTATTTACCATTGCTGGTGTGCAATGCTGCACCGCCCCAAGTCAATGTGTTATTCTCGGCAGTTCCCTTGATTGCGTGAGTCATATATGTTAACTCGCTTGTCGGGTCAAACTCATAGTAAAAGAATGTGCCGTAATTGCTGTCGGCAAATGCTTTCTGTGGTATGATTGTCAACGTCTTATCCCCGTTTATGCGTATTTGCCACTTGTAACCGTCGCCAAGAAAGTTGTAGACCGTTATTTCGTTTGTCGCGCTCTGTTCGCATATCACGGGATAACTTTCGGCTTTGTCGTAACTGGTACTGTCACTGTCGTAATAGATACGGGTTACGTCCATAGTGGTGTTCGGCGCTTTAAATGTCGAACTACCGACAATACTGCCCAATGAATATCCGGCATAATCACCCTCGTTAATCATGATGGCCCATGATGAGAGTGTCAGCACCCCTTCATCAATATTTCCCGTAACAGCAGCTGTGATATCTGTTGGGTTGACGAGGTCACATGTCCCGTATGTTGCACTGGTGTAGGCCAATTGACGTTGAAATGACACATCACCGGTTGTCTTGTTGACAGTCCCGGCCAAAACACCGCCTCGGTTATTGAAGTTAGATATAAAAATGCTATCATCCTTCACCGAAATTTTTGTAACACTAGCTGTGTAAAACGCCTCGTCTTGAGTGTAATCAAGTTCTATCGTTGACGATGGAATCTTGTCAATACTCACAGCTTTTGTAACGCCCTTCGACAAATGTTTTGATGCCGATTGCGTTACATGTCCATCAAGTTTAGTCAATGGACTGATTGACTCCTCACATCTTGACGGCGCTTTCAGCCGTGATGCTGTTGTCGCAATTTTGGCCGGTTTGGTTGTTGCTGCATCGGCAAATGGCGATTGTGCCGACACTGCACTCGGGAGTAATAACCCGGACAAAACCAGACCTAGAATGTAAAGTTTTTGCATAGTTGAAAATTGAGTTAGTATATATGTTTTAAATTATGTGCTTCTTGGAATAGTTATGCAAATTTACAGAATAAATTATAATTTACTAAATAATATCAAACTAAAGTTTATAAACTGTAAGGTTTTTGCCCTTCTAAACTCAATTTTCATCACGTCTGAGCCCGTCGCCGGCTATGAAGGGTAGAAGTAAAAAAGTTACGTCCCGATATGCTATTGGGGTGACGCATATCGGGACGTAGTATTAATCTGAATCTGAAAAATGTTTAGCGAATGAAGTTCATTGCTTGCCAATCCTCGCGCTCGGGAGTCGTTGTCGTAGGCTCGTTATGTATCTTTTTGAGCAACCACGCCATGTTGTTGGCCAATGTCCTCATTGTCTGCATTCCCTCAATATCGAGTGCAGCTTCGCCCTCTTGACAGCCGAAGACGATGTTCCAATATTGAGATGTTACGATTGGCATATTGCACATTTGGAACGGCATTTGGAGCGTTTGAAAGGCTGCAGAGCTACCTCCACGGCGGCAAACACACACCACAGCTGCCGGTTTATCTTGGAATGACTTGGCGCCTGAGAATAACATTCTTTGTTGCAGTGACAACAGTTGTCCTGACGGTTGTCCGTAATATACCGGGCTACCTAGTACAATGCCATCACATTCTGCCATCTTGTCGATGATGACGTTACACATATCGTCATTAAACACGCAACGGCCAAGGCCTTGTTTTCGGCAAGTGCAGCAATCTATGCATCCACGTGCCGGTTTGTTGCCTATCCAAAGAATTTCGCTATCAACACCTTGAACTTTTAGTTGTTTGGCAATTTCGCTTAATGATACGAATGTGTTGCCCTCTTTCAGCGGGCTGCCGTTAATCAATAGTACTTTCATTTTTTGTTATGTTTTAGTCCTAATTTATTTCTTATCAATAAGAATAACATTTTATGTATATTTCTGATTATTTTTTCTTGTCGTACTTTACCCTGTGGGCGATAATGTGGTCAAAATTCTCAATTGCCCATGTGGTCAATGACATCAAGTGTGGCATTAGTGATTCTCCAAGTGGTGTCAACGAATATTCCACTTTGGGCGGAACTTCAGGATATACTTTGCGTGATACGATGTCATCAGCTTCTAGCGTCCTCAAACATGATGAGAGGACTCGTGATGATATATCCGGAATATTCTTTTCGAGTGCGCTAAATCTAATTGGCTCGCCATTTTGGTAGAGAAAATATAGAATCAAGAATGACCATTTGTCGCCAAATCTTGAAATTATATTTCTGAACGGACATGTTGGATAGTCCGGCGAGATTATGCCATTTTTTGTCATGTCGTTTTTGCTCATGAATTTATTCGTTTAAACCTGTTTATTTATGCAATTTTGACGAAAAAGTAACTAACTTATTATTCTGTGACTTGTTGGATATTATAGATTTGTTTCCTATCTTTGTACTTACAAAATAAAAGTGCCTTTATATTTGTAAGTACAAAGGTATTATTTATTTTAATAATATTCAACAATTTATTCACTTTAAAATTCATTGTAATATGAAGCGTTCTAACGAATTCGGTTTTTGTCATAGCGCACAAAGCATTTTCAGCGCTGAAGCTCAAACTCCTGCTGCTTGTGGTTCTGCTTGCGGTTCCGGCGACAAGGAAGAAAAACCTGCTGCAGCTTGTGGCTCAGCTTGTGGTTCCGGTGACAAAGAAGAAAAACCAGCTGCATGCGGTTCAGCATGTGGTGCCGGTGATAAGTAATTTCACCTGCTCAAGCTTATTGTAAATGGAATACTTTGCTTTTCAGTGGCACATAACCGATGTTTGCGACCAGCGTTGTGAGCATTGCTATATTTTTAGTGAGGGGCATCCTCGATTGGTGGAGATGTCGTGGGAGCGTTGCTTGTCGGTGATTGATACTTGCCGAAATATGTGCCAACGCATGAATCGTTTGCCATATTTTTATATTACAGGCGGTGACCCCATCTTGCACTCTCGATTCTGGGATATTCTCACGGTGCTTCATCAGCAGGGTATTCCATTTACTATCATGGGAAATCCATTCCATCTCTCTCCGCAAGTGTGTCAACGATTGAAGGCGCTTGGCTGTCGCAAGTATCAGCTCAGCATTGACGGGTTGCGTTCAACCCATGATATGATACGCAAGCCCGGCTCTTTTGACGCCACTCTTCAAGCTATAGACTATATCCGTGGTGCAGGTATACATTGCGCTGTCATGACAACTGTTAGCGGCACCAATATCCATGAGATTCCTGAGATTGTTGACCTCGTAGTGGAGCATCATGTCGATATATTTGCTTTTGGACGTTATTGCCCTACTTCTCAAGCTAAAGCTATCAGCGAGCGCACTCACATTGAACCGCTTGATTATCGCGCTTTGCTCGAAACGTTGTGGACGCGTTATGAGCGTTACAAGGATTCTGACACTACGTTCAATCTCAAGGACCATCTTTGGACACTTTTCCTTTATGAGAAAGGATTATTCAAAATTCCTGAGGGCTTGGACGATGATACCATTTATGATGGTTGCAATTGCGCTAATTGCCACTTAACTATTCTCCCAACGGGAAAAGTTATGGCTTGTCGCCGTTTTGAATCACCTGTTGGTAGTATATTTGGCGCAGGCTCTGATGATGTCGTTACTCCGCTTTATGACATCTTCACCGGAGAAAATGAAAACTTTTATCGCCAACATGAGAAAATGGAAAAGTGCTCCAAGTGTGAGCTCCTCCGTTTTTGTCGTGGCTGTCCTGCAGTCGCTTATGGCTATCACCATTCGTTTTTTGCCCCTGACCCACAGTGCTGGAAAGAAATTAAATCTTAAACTATGGACTTATTAAAACTCATCAAATCTCGTCGCTCCATTCGCCGATATAACGACGCTCAAATATCACAATCTGATTTGGAACAAATTATTCAAGCCGGATTGTTTGCGCCTAATGCCGGTGGAGGTCAGCGCTCTATGATTGTCGCAATCCACAACCGTGAAATGGTGGAGAAAGTTGGCCGCCTAAATGTCGGTTGTATGGACCGCACCCGCTTGGCCGGAAGTTATGTGTCGAAAGAACAACCGTCAATCATTGATGACCCAACTATCAAAAGCGGTTTTTATGGCGCGGCATCTGTGGCAATAATCTTTGCTCAACGCAATTTCTTGTACAGCATCCCTGATGCGTTCTGCACTGCCGAAAATATGGTCCTTATGGCTACATCTCTTGGTATCAGCAGTTGCATTATTGCCCGTGGTGAGGAGACTTTTGACAATCCTGAAGGCGCCCAATTGCTGAAAGATTGGGAAGTGCCTGACAACATGATTGCTCGTTGTTTTGTCATTCTTGGCTATCATGCAGGCGAATATCCTGCTGAAAAACCTCGTAAAGTGGGCCGATATAAAATCATTGACTAATTTTCATCAAGTTTAAATACAAGTCGCTGTACACCATCTTGGTAGCGACTGCTTGATATGCGGAATCTCCCGATTTCGCCGGTGCTTTTTACATGCGTTCCTGCGCATAAGCATTGGTCATAATCCCCAATTTTTACCACTCTGACTGTCTCGGATGCGCCTTCCGGAAGTCGGCTCATGTCAAAACGTTTCATTGCCTCGGTTTGGGTGATATATTCGTCTGTAACAGCGATATCTTGCTCTATAATGCCGTTTATATAATCTTCCAATGAACGTATCTCGTCGTCGGTTAATGCCTTGTCCATGTGGTAATCAAGTTTTGACTTTTTACGTTCAACATGTGCGCTGAATGCTCGTCCACAGCCATATCGACGTGCTATTTCACCGTTCAGAAGGTGCTCGGCTGTGTGCATTGGTGGATATTCTTGTTTGTTATGTTCGTTTAAAATCGGTTCTTCCATGTTTCGTTTAATTTGAGAGTCTTGTTTACTTTTGCGATTGCAAAGTTATATCAATCTTGTCTCAAAAATCGTTACAAGCTCAACTTTTTTTCGTGAAAAATTCTCCATTTGTCCAAAAATGGGGCTAAGTGTCCTATAAATCAGAAAAATGCGCTAACTTTGCAATCAAAAATCAATTCATATACATGATAAAAACTAGTCAATTATCATCACGTTTGTCCAAGTCATTCATCTGTGCTGTAGCCGTTTGTGCGTGTAATTTTAGCGCTTGGGCTCAAACTCCCGATTATTCTGAAGGGTGGTACCAAATTAAGCGCACAGTCAACATCAACGCTGTAGCTGACATGGATTTGTCTTCATTTTCTGCAATTACAGGTATAACATCATTGTTGTCAGATGTCTCATACTTAACGACTTCCGACGAATTTACATCAACGATAACCCTCCCGGTTGTGAATATCAATGCCGGAACGGCCGTTTATGGTGCCCGTCTTCTTGACGTTGATGGACTCAAAGATTATACCGCCGATCTCACATCTCAAAATGGCAGAAATGCTAATGAACAAGAGATTTCAACTTACTACTACATCACACCGGTTGAAGCCGATGATGACGGCTCTTGGCGATACACTGTCCGTTCGGCAAATGGTCATTATATGGGCCCTGATGGGCGCTATTATGCCGAGCCTAAGGAAGTTTACTTTAATTCTTCAATTGGCATTTCTCTTGGTGAATCAATGGATGCTACTCTCAATTCGCTTGTTTCTCGTCTTGGCGTTAGTGTCGGTTCCAAGCAATATACCATTTCTGCGTCAATGCTTGAGCAAATTCCTTACATTGACCGCATTGATGGTTATTCACAGCTAAAGTCGCTTGTTGACAAATTGGGAGATTTAGGCGTCAAAATCTCGGAAAATTCTTGGGCAAAGCGTACAGTCGTAAATTCTAAATCGGCTGATAAAGACAGTGTTACGTGTATTTCTTCACCGAGCGTATTGGAAACTTTGTCTTCCATTGCTCAAGATTCTGAACAGTTGCTCAAATTTTACAACGATAGTGATTATGTCAGCCTCGGGAAATCGCTCATGAAGTATGTTGGCTTGGATTTATTCAAACTGAAGAAGATTGATTTGAGCAAAGTTACTACATCGTCGGGACTCATCCCAACTCACACGTCTATAACGCCTTATGCGGTAAATATTATCAATTTTGGTGATAATTTTACAGTCTCTCCAACCGATTTTCGCACAGCCGATGCGTTGACTAAATTGTCTCAGAAAACTGACCAAAATGCTATGGTTGAGTATGTTGGCTCAGATGCACAAGCCAAGTCAATCACTCGTTTTTACAATGGCGGTACGTTGTTTATCAAAAATAAGGGCGCTGTAAGTGCTGAAAATGAAACCTTTACGCTCGTAACTGATAACGGTACTGATGTCGTTGATTTGAGCAGAGCTCAGTATAAAGTGTTGGTAGATAATGATTCACAGATAGTTACCATTATCCTTTCATCACCCAAACAAGGTGAGGTTATGGGCATGCCTTCTGGGCGTTGGTCCGATGATTACAAGACGATAACGTTGGATAACAATGGATTAGCAACGCTTTATTCGCCTTTTGAATTGACTATTCCTGAAGCCGAAAAGACTATCCTTGGAACAATCCGCAAAAATGCGCCAAAGGTATATGTTGCAACGCAACTGTCAGGCACAAAGGCAATTTGCTCATCAGTTACCAATCGTATTCCGGCAAATACTCCGGTTATCATCTCCGGCGATGCTTCTCAATCTTACAATTTTACTGTTGTTGAGGCCGATGCAGTGTCGGCAGCGCCGATTGACCAAAATATTTTGAGCGGTACATACTTGCAATATGTTATTCCACAATCAATAAACGCATATAAATTGACTTCTGATAGTGATTCAAATCCCGTTTTGAGCCAACTAGACGGTGAAAATAGAGAAATTCCTGCATGGCAAGCTTATCTTGTGACTGCCACAAATGATGCCCCCGATAGCTATTCTGTTGTATTTGAAGACAATACATCGTCATTGAATAATGTTGAAGCTGCGCCAATTGATTCAACAACAGCGGTTTACAATTTAAATGGTAGGTTGGTCCCTTCTTCACAACTCGTTCCCGGAATTTACATCATCAATGGAATAAAAACGCTCATTTTGAATCGCTAAATCTTAAAATATTTAAAAATAAGAACTTTTTTTGAAGCGCATTTTTGATACAGTTAGCTCTGTTGTGGGAAGATGCACCGTAAAGAAAATGAATAGGTTAGGGTGGTAGAGCAAATAGCTAATGTGTTTTAGAAATGCCCATTTTAAGCCATGTTCACGCTCTTATGGACTTGCACAGTTCAAAAATTATCCCTAACTTTGCACTCGTTAAATGACAACAACGACACATCAAGCGAGATGAGTCAAGTCATGATGACAATGGAGAGATGGCAGAGTGGTCGATTGCGGCGGTCTTGAAAACCGTTGAGGGTCACACCTCCGGGGGTTCGAATCCCTCTCTCTCCGCAAGAAAAAAAGAGCTAAGATCTTCGAGAACTTGGCTCTTTTCGTGTTTATGAGGGATTCTAACGAGCTCAATGGGTGAGAAGGGGAGTGCTTAAGTTAATAAAGATTAAATAGCGGGTGTGATGCGCTTTTAATGTGAAATTTTAGTAACTTTACAGTCTAAAATAAAACGATTTTTAACCTAATATACGATGCCATTGAATAATTATTTACGTGCCCTGTTTTCGAGCCTATTATTCCTTATTTCAGCATTATCTACACTTGCACAATCACCCAAGTTATTCACTTCAAGTCATGATATGTCAAGCAGTTTGATAAATTCAGTTTGTCAAGATAGCAATGGCATGATTTGGGTTGCAACTGAAGATGGTCTCAACCGCTATGATGGCTCCAAAATTACTATTTACAAGAATATCCCCGGTGATTCCACATCATTGGCGCATAACTATGTGAATTCTTTATTTGAGGATGATAAAGGCCACTTATTTGTGGCTACCGGAGCCGGAATACAGTTGTATATGCCTGATAGAGATAATTTCTCTACAGTGGCTGTGGAAGAGAATCCGTCGGATAATGGATTTATGGCCATAAGACGAGTTATACAGCGTGCTGACGGGACATTGATATGTGTTGGTAATGTCTTGCGTGAAATTGTAATATCCGGTGATGAAACAAAAATCTTTTACCGTCGCATTAAGTTGTCATCTCAGTTTGATTTAATTCATGACATTTGTGAGGATAAGGAAGGAAATCTATGGCTATCAAAGGAAGATGGTGGCGTGTTTAGGGTTAATCCTAAAGGTAAAATCACTAAGTTCTTGGGCAAGAGTGGTGACCCTGTAGTGACTTGCATGGCAACAACCGATAGCGGTGAAGTTTATTTCGGAACACCGCATAAGGGTATTTTGCGATATAATAAAACTGCCGGACAATTAGTGCCTTTTGTGTCTTTCCCTGACAATTATACACCGTTGCGAAGTATTGTCCCTGATAAGAATCGGCAGTTGTATGTAGCGTTTGATGGCAATGGCGTGATGACTTGTGATGCCTTGACCGGCTACACCAAGCCCCTTACGATAGATTTGCTGGACTTGTCAACCAAAAAAGCTCATTCCCTAATAATTGATGATGCCGGAAATCTATGGGTTGGATTGTATCAGAAGGGGCTCTTGATGATACCTACCCATAAAAATCCGTTCAAATATATTGGCAGTAAGTCGGTGTTGACTGATTGTATTGGAAATTCTTGTATAAACTCAATTTTGCAAGATGGCGAGCGGAATCTATGGGTGGCAACTGATAATGAGGGCGTTTATAAACTCAATAGCCATGGCGCTGAACATTACAAGGCTACATTGCCGTTGTTGATTATAAATTTATTTGAAGATAGTCGAGGCAATTTGTGGATTGGCTCGTTTGATAAAGGCGCCGGATGGCTTAATAAAAAGACGGGGCAGTTTGAACCATTGACATTGCTGGATGAGGAAAAACGCGCAGTACAACACATCTATGGATTTACTGAAGGCCCTGACGGAAAGGTGTGGATTGCATCAATGGGTGCGGGAATTTATTGTTATGACCCAAAATCTCGCACAGTCAAACCGCTGAAGGGGTATAGTGAAAAATGGATTTGCTCTATCTTGATATCCAAGGATGGAAAGAAGTTGTATGCAGGTTCTTATTCTGGATTGCATATAATTGATTTAAAGACAATGAAGGCAAAGCAATTGGCTTCAGATGTATTTATTAATGCAATAACCGAGGATGAAGATGGCACATTGTGGTTGGCCACATCGGGCGGATTATTGAAGGTTAGTCAGGACAACAAGGTTTCCATGTATGATACAACCAATGGGTTGCCAAGTATCTCGGTTTATTCAGTGGTTAATGTTGGTGAGTATCTGTGGATTTCAACAAATCAAGGACTATCGAGAATGCATAAAAGTGACGCAGTATTTTCCAATTTCTATGAAGAAGATGGTTTGCAGGGCAATGAATTCTATAAAAATTCATCATTCAGAGGTGATGATGGCGTAATCTATTTTGGTGGAACCGAAGGTATTACCTATTTTAATCCGGCTGATATTTCCAAGGAAGGATTGAAATGGACAGTTCGCGTATCTGATTTCTATGTTCATGGTAAAGCTGTTAGAGCCGGAATGAAGTCGGGCAGCAGAAACATTATTGATTGTCCGATATTTAATGCTAAGAAATTTAAGCTGAGCCATGATGATAATTCATTCACAATAGAATTTGGTACACGAGAGTTGAACGGCGGTCGACGAGTGGATTATAAATATCACTTGGATGATGATAAGTGGGAACTATTGCCTCATGGTTCAAATCGTATCAATTTCAGTAATATAAAGTCAGGTAAGCACAAGTTATATATCAAGGCCGTTGATCATGGTATAGAATCTGAGCAAACGGTTATCGTTATCGATATTGCTCCGGCCTGGTATGCTTCATGGTGGGCAAAACTCATATATATCGCTATGGCAATAATGATAGGTTATTATGTTTATAATCAGCAACGTCTCAGAAATGAGCGTAAACGTGCTGCACTGCAACAAGCTCACGAACGCGAAATCAGTGAGGCGAAGTTGCAGTTCTTCACCAATATCTCACATGATATACGCACGCCGATGACTCTGGTATTGAATATGATACAGAAGTTAATGTCGTCGGATGATGATGCCAATCGCCAAAGTTCTTACAAAATTATTTCACGCAATGCTCATCGCATTCTTCGTTTGGGGAATGAAATGTTGGATATGCGAAAGATTGAGAAGAACCAAATGAAAATGGCATTTCAGAAGACTGATATTATAGGCTTTATCAGTGATTTAGTTGAAACTTACGACCAAGCTTGTGTTTCGAGAGAATTGGACTTGACTTTTTCACATGAAGGATATGAAAATCTGGATGTGTGGATAGATTTGTCAAATTTTGATAAGATAATGATGAATCTAATGTCTAATGCTGTGAAATATACTCCTAAGGGCGGAAATATTAATATTTCTGTGACAACAGGCCACGATGAGCAAGCGCCCACGGTTGCACTAGCTGATTATGTGGAAGTTGATGTGACCGACGATGGAATAGGTATTCCTGATGACGAAAAGAAGATGATTTTTGAACGCTTTTATCAGGTGTCAAACAATAATATCGGTGGATGTGGAGTAGGGTTACACTTAGCTTATCTCTTAGTAAAACTGCATTATGGCACTATTACGGTTCAAGATAATCCGTCGGGTCAAGGCACTCGTTTTGTGCTGAGAATACCAATGGGTAATGCTCATCTCACTGCCGAGCAAATGAAAGCGAACCAAGAGCGAATGTCATCTGAGAGCAAGTCTTATGAAATGATGGCGTTGGACAATACGCCTCAATTTGAAATTCCTTCGGTAAAAATTTCGCGCAATGAACGAGTTTTGATTGTCGAAGATGACTTGGAAATCGGTCAATATTTGCAACACGAATTTAGCGCTAAATATCGCACTTATTTGGTGGCTAATGGAAAAGAAGCATTGGAATATATGTTTAAACAGTCGGTGGATATTGTCATTAGTGATGTGATGATGCCCGAAATGGACGGATTAACATTGACATCAAAAATCAAGAAAAACATTAATCTGAATCACATACCGGTAATATTGTTAACCGCCAAGAGCAGTGAAGAAGATGAAATGAGTGGTCTTGAGATAGGCGCTGATGCTTATGTAACCAAGCCATTCAATATTGAGCTGTTGATGATTCGAGTTGAGGGCTTATTGCAAAGTCATCGTAGATTGAAAAATGCTTTTGCCGGAAATCAAAATCAGGAAGATAAGTTGGCTGAAATAAATGTGCAGTCGGCTGATGAACGATTTATGGAGCGCTTGATGCGCGTTATCAATAAAAATATGAATGACCCTGAATTTCAGGTGGATGAGTTGGCAACAACATTTGGCATCTCACGCGCTCATTTGCATCGTAAGCTGCGAGAACTGACTAATCAAACGACACGAGATTTCTTGAGAAACTTGCGACTAAAGGAAGGTGCAAGACTCTTGGTTGAGAAGAATTTGACAGTATCGGAAGTGAGCTTGCTGGTTGGCTTTAAAAATGCATCAACATTTACAACTTGCTTTAAAAATTTATATGGCGTTTCTCCAAAGACTTATGTCGAACAACAGGGAAAGGTTTCAGAACCAGTCACTCAAGAGAACACTACTGAAGATTAAGATTTAAACCGGTATAGATAAGGGGGTAAATAAAAGCGGTTGGCTACCTAACTATGGCGGCCAACCGCTTGCTTTGAAAGTGATCAAACCTTAAACAAAACTAATTAAAAAACTAAATACCTTATTTGCCTGCAAGACCTTCAGCAAATCCGGCGTATGCAGGTTTGCGACTATAGTTCTCATCCCATAATCCGATAGGTTCGCCTGCGCGCCATCCTGAGCCGGCAGGACTATCGGTAATAGCCCATTGCTTGATGCCGTATTGTTGGTCAGCAGGAATAATTTCAAAGTAATTGTTGATGATGAACTTATAGAAGTCTGACATGGCTTTCTTGTCTTCAAAAGTATAGTCTGTGGTCAGAACGGTGTTGCCATCTTCATCGCTGATGCCCATATCGAGCTCAGAAATATTGATGAGCTTACCTGAAGCGGCCAAAAGTTTATACATATTGATGATGCAATCTTCGTTTTTCTGTTGAGTTTCGGGGTTACGACTGTAGGTTACGTGCATTTGTGAGCCGATACCATCAATCTTAGTGATACCATCTGATTCCCATTCTTTAATTTGGTTAATCAAGGCTTCACATTTAGCATTGTTGTTATATGCGGCTTCAAGGTTATAGTCGTTGACAAATAACAGAAGCTCTTTACCTTCACCACCATATTCGGCGAAGTATTTACGTGCATATTTAACGGCATTACGCACATAATCGTCACCGAGATAATCTTGCCAGAAGAAGTCATCGGAGCCACCGTCTTGAGCATGTTTGACAGTGATGGGCCAGCCGTCGGTCATAGGTTCGTTGACAACATCCCATGAAGTGACACGACCGTCACAAGCTTCCATCATGCCTGAAATCCAACGTTCCAATTGAGCGTCAACAATGTCATATTTCTCTTCATCGGTGAGAGGAATTCCGCCGGTAGAAGATTCAACTTCCACTTGCCAAGAAATATCATCAATATAGAATGTTGCTGCATTATCTGTGCTGGAGAGGTTAAATGCGATAGAATAGCAACCGTCAGTACCTGCTTGGTCGGCAGATATAGTACCGGTGTATTCGTGGTCTTGCCAACTGGTCGTGGTGTTGAGAGTGCCGATAAATGCCCAGTGGTGATAAGCTGTTGGTTGGCCGTGAGCTTGAGTATCAATAGAGCGTTCATCGGTGCAACGATAGCGGAATTTTACGTTAACCTTAGTACCGGATTTTAGCGGACGGTCAGCTTTGATGAAGAATTGAGCGTCCCATGCGGTAGATGGGTTAGACATAATGCTGACTTTCGCACAACGGTTGGTGGGGTCGGTTGGGTCAGTGACAATGCTACAATTGGTCAATCCGGCGCCTTCAACAGCGTAGATAGAAGAATTATCAGAGCCTTCACAGTCACCATTTGACACCATTTCTTCCCAATAGGTCAATGGCCCGGCCGATTCGCTGTGGAATACTTTTATCCACTTCACTTGGATAGTACCCACAAATGCTCCTGATTGGAAAACAACAAAGCTGCTTTCAGCAGGAACTGACTTGAGGTCGATAGTAACTTCTTGCCATTCGTTGGTGAATTCAAGTGTTGCTGAAGTTTGACCGCTCCAATCGCCCATGTTGACGTTGAGAGAGCCATCAGAAGAACCTTTAATCATGGCTGTTAACTTGTAGTCGTTGCCCACTGTACAAGTAACAGTGGGGTTGTCAACGACAAAGTATTGCACTTCCCAGTTGGCTTTGCCTTCAGAAGTGTTAGTGATTTCCAGTTCGCCATTACTATTGATGGTCGGAAGGTCACTCATGCGGTAATAAGGATATTCGCTGAATGTAGAAAAATCAACGTAGCTGTCTTGAACAGTAACGGCAGCATCAGGGTCAATCTCAACTTTACGGTCAGCGAGAAGGCCTTCCAAGTAGCTTTTACGTTGTTGAGCGTGCCAGCAAAGGGTGTGACCATAGACGCTTAATCCTCCGTCTAAAGCAGCTTCCAGTGCGCTGTTAACGTTAGAGAAATCCATTTCGCCGTTATCATCCACACAAGAGGCATATTTCATGGCGTTACCGAATGTTACTTCTTGGAAGTTAGCGCACGCCAAGCGATATTGTAAGCTCTTAGCGGTAAATTCTGAAGCGGTAACACCTGCTCCTACGCGGAAACGTGGTCCTATAGTGTGGTTAGAACCGATGAGGTAAGATTTCAATTCTTGGTACTGAGTTAAGTACTCATATTGGGCTAGAGTCTCGGGCTTGTCCACATCCATGTTGAAGATATCGGGGTTATCTGTACATGCACTTGTGGCAACGCCAAGAAGAATGATAGCCAGAAACTTATTATGTAATTTCATGATTGATACATAATTAGATTGTTTGTAAATTACTCTACAACGATGTCAAAAGTCTCAAAATAGTTTTGACGGTCACGAGCAACGAGTCTCTCATCAGTGCTTTTGAGAGAATAGAAGCCGTATTCACCTGTTGCTTCGTTAGCCACGTAGTTGATGGTGAAGTTGTAGTTTAGTTCAATTAAATCGCGGTCTTTGTTACCCCAAGCTTTAGTCGCGCCATTTTCAGTCCATTTGCCTGAACCTGAAGCGGTGCAATTGGGAGTATCGGTTGATATAGTGCAATTGCCGTTGTCATCAAAGTTGAGCAATAGGTCGCAGGATATAGTCTTGTCAACTGTTGCGCCTGATGCGTTAACTGTAGGGACAATGTATTCAAACGTGTAGACAGCAGTAGAAAGAGAACGGGTGGTCAAGTATCTAACATCGTCTTTTTCAACGTATTGTTGCTTGCGAACGGTTGTGGTTATTGTACCATTGTTGTTAACTTCATCAGTACCACTGCTCAACCAAGTGCCGTGATAAAGATTTTTGTATTTTACAGCGTAGAAAATATAATCTTGAGGTTGGACAGTCCAGTCTTCGCTTACCAATCTATTTGGGTTGGTAACACCATCGGCCGGAGTTCCGGTCAATATATTTTCAGAAGCTTGAGTCAATACAAAAGGTATTACCAAGTTGCCGGTTGTTGCATCGGGGTCATTAAAGAAAGCATCGGTTAAGTGCACTTTGATGCATCCAATAACTTGTCCTTTGGGAATGGTCAATTTATTAGATTCAATTTCATAATATGAAGATGGCATAACCTTCATTTCGCGGCCGTCTTTAAATTTGCAACCGTTAGCAAGTGAGTTAACCACTTCGATGACAGCTGTGCGGTCTGATTTGTTGGTATTAATGCCTCCCAAGGTTGCATATACTTCAAAGCTGTGCTCGTTGTCAAGGTCAGTGTTGTAATCACCGTCCACGCCAATCGTAATTGTGCGACAGAAACCTTGTTGCGCAAAATATATGACTTGGGTGTCATAGTCGGGGAATTCCTTATCAGCGTTTTCACAAGAAGTGTTGAACACTAATCCGGCAACCATTAGGGCTAATATAGACTTTTTCATAAATTGTTGTTTTCGTTTTGTAAGGTTCTAAAATGATGATTACCAACCTTTGTTTTGAAGGAGTTCACTGAATTTCAGGAGCTCTGTTTTGGGAATAGGGCAGTAATACATGTAATCTTTATAGTTGCGAGTGTCAACGTCGATGATAGAATAAATGCCATTAGAAATGCTGACACCTTTGGCAGTCTCGTTGATGGTTGCCAAGTCTAGTTTCCAGCGACGAATATCCCAGAAACGGAAGCCTTCGAAACTTAGCTCGATACGACGTTCGTTGCGAATCAAGTCTCGCATTTGTTCCTTGCTGGCTTTGATTGATTCGAGGTAATCATCATTGACAATACCTGCGCGTTGACGTATCGCCTTGATAACATCATAAGCAGAATAACTACTATTACTACCGGTAGCTAACGGGCCATAAGCTTCGTTAGCAGCTTCAGCATAGTCAAGGAAAATTTCAGTGTAACGTATGCGAGGCGAATAGTGGTACTTTGTTGTAGTTGAGTTCGGGTCAAGGTTAACGTCTTGACGGAGTAACTTGCGGAGGTAATAACCTGTGCGTGTTGAGCTACCATCAAGCTTGTTAAGCGCATTATTGTCAGTACCATCGGCAGCAGTTGTGATAGTCGTATTGGCAACACCTGCTTGAGTTCCGTTGTAGAGAATATACGCAGCTAAACGCGGGTCTCTGTTCTCATAAGGAGCTTGAGAATTGTAACCTGAACGGCTATCAGTGATGGGGTAACCGTTTAGCATTGGGAATGCATCAACAAGGTTTTGCGTTGGATTGACACGTCCGTTACCATATAGGGTAGGAGGGTAGTTATCCGATTCAAGGCTATTGCTTTGACTGCGACCGCTATACCATAGGATTTCAGCCGGGGCTGAAGTTCCTTCCATAGCTTCGATGTCGTCGATGTTGCAATACCAAGTCCAACCGGTTGGGTCCATACCTTGAACGCCATTGATGCGGTTAAGAACAGTTGCTGCTGATTGAGCTGCATCGGCGTAAGTAACACCTGAGTGGTCACTGAATGCCGGGCTGGCTGCTAGAAGATTTGCTTGCGCAAGAACTGCTTCAACGATGCGTCCCGAGATACGACCTTTGAATTTCTCGCCAAAAACACGAGTGATTTGAGCTGAGGTAGCTTCGGGATATTTGGCAGCTAGTGTAGACATGCTGGCAGCATCTCCATATTCAGTGGGAAGAAGGTCAAGAGCGAGTTTTGCATCGCTGTGTAGAGCTTCCATACATTCAGCAAATGTAGCACGTGGATAGTTGAAATTAGTGCTTGCATCTTCGGGTTCGGTAACGATGGGAACGCCGAGCAAGTTTCCGCTTTCGTCATATCCGCCATGAGCTTGAAGCAGGTAGTACATGTAAAGTGCACGTAGACCGTATGCTTCACCTTTGAGGCGTGCGTTATAGAGATTTGCTGCTATTTCATCATCGGCCCAATGCACGTTATCGGCTTCTGACAGGAATAGGTTAATGTATTGGATAGCCATGCGGCAAGATGACCATCTTTCAACAGGATTGGACTGTGAGGTCCATGTTCCTGATGCCATTTGACGGTAGCTGTTTGTCGCTTGGTTGCTGACAGCATCGTCGGTAGCAACTTCGGTGAATGGGTAGCTACCATTGGGAAGACGAGTATAAGCATTTCCCAACAGATTCTCAGCGTATGTTGGGTTATTGTACATGTATTCAGCATCAAGTTGGTTCTCAATGGCCGGAGTGAACAGGTCATCGCAACTGGAGAGAGCACATGCAATAGCTATTATTGATAGAAATTTTTTCATGATTATATTTCTATTTATAGATTAGAAATCAAGCTTTACGCCAAGATTATAACAACGAGTTTGTGGTGAAGAACCCACGTTCATCTCAAGATATTTATGCTCTTTGCTGATAGTAGCCAAGCTGCTACCGCTCATGTAAACTTGAATACCTTTGACAAACTTATCTCTGAAGAGTTGTTGAGGTAAGTCATAAGTTAGCTGTACTTTATCGAGAGTGAATCGAGTGGTATTGTACAACCAGTAATCAGAGTTGACAAAGTTGAGCTCAGAACCGAGAGTCGTCAGACGAGGATATGTAGCTGTTTCGGCTGTTTCAGGAGTCCAACGGCCACGAACGACAGCGCTGTATTTGCCATCACCATAAACCCAATCATAAGATGAACTCTTGATGTTTTTACCACCAAATCCACCATTACCGGCAACAAACAAAGTGAAGTTGTTCCATTTTAAAGTCAAGTTTAGACCTAAAGTGAATTTGTCGGCCCAATCACCAATGACAACGCGGTCGTTGCTATCAATTATACCATCGTTGTTTTGGTCAACATACTTGAGGTCACCGGGTTTTGTGTTAGAGTTGATAGTTGCAGAATTGGCAACATCAGCTTCATCGGCAAAGTAGCCAAGACATTGATAACCCCAAATGGCAGAAGTTGATTTACCTTCGGAACGTAACCATTCATATTCCACATTTTCATCAATCTTAGTGTTCTTTGTTGTTCTGTAAAGTCCGTTTACACCAAGAGCTACGTCAACATTTCCTATACGTTTTTGTCCGCTAATAGCGAAGTCAAAACCGGTGCGGCGGTTACAATTGTAGTTGATGTAAGGGATAAATGATGCAACAGGCCAGTAAGAAGAGAAGTAGCTCGGATATTGAGTTGATTTTTCGACTAACAATCCGGAGTTGTTGATATTGAAGAAATTAGCATTGAATTTTACGCTTTTGTTGAACAACTCAGCTGTTACACCGATGTTGAATTCTTTGCGCTTAACAAATGTGAGGTCCTCGTTGGTTGAACGGTGAACATCAAATGTTTGAATAGAGTTGGCAATGTTACTCCATCCCCACCAAGTACCATCGGCCGAGGTGAAGACGCCTTTCCAATTGTAGTAACCATCAATATCAATGTCTTGGTTGATGATACCATAAGTGGCATTGATGCGGAGGTTATTGATGACGTCAGATTCTTTTAGCCACTCTTCTTTTGCTAAATTCCATCCAAGGGTTACAACCGGAGAGAATGCGTTGCGATGACCGGGTGCCAATTTTGCCGAGTGGGTAACTGAGCTGTTAAGTTCGGCATAGTAACGCTTGTCATAGTTGTAGCCTAATCTTAGAGCTAGGTTAGCGTTGCTGGTGCGGTGATATACGCCGGTATTAGTCAATTGGAAACCGTTAGCGGCAAGTAATGCATCAAAATTGTGAACATCACCAAAAGTCTTGTTGTAGGTGAAGTCGGCTGAGAACATCATTGTTTGACGTTCTGAACTGGATGAAAGATTTTGAGTACCTGTGCGCTTGTCTTCGTTGTATTTAGTCAAAGAAGTAATCAAGTCAGAGCCTGAATAATTGTTCCAAGAAGCTTCGTAGGTGGCATAACTGTTGTCAATAGACGTGTTGTAGCTCATGCTATAGTCTACAGCGTAGTGAGTGTGGAATGCCAATCCTTCAACGAGTTTGTTCAAATTAATGTTTACACCTGCGTCAAAGTAGAATTGACGGCTGGTGTATTTGTTATAACCTGCAGCATACATGGCAGCAAATGGGTTGGTAGAGTAGTTTTGAGTACCACCAAGGAGGTATTTGCCGTCGACAATGTAGTGCGAGTTATTAACCAAAATCCAAGAATTCTCGTCGTTTTCTTCCAAGAAGCTAATAGGGATAAGAGGAACTAACGGAGATGAACCGGGGTTAGTAGGGCGTAATGTTGCTGATTGACTCCAGTAGTCAGATCTGTCGCTACGAGAATCATAGAATGTTGCATTAGCATTAACGTAACCTGTAACCCAGTCGTTGATGGTTAAGTCAACATTACCACGCACGTTAAGACGGGTGGTGTGGTTGTCTTTACCTTCACCAAATGCGATGAGGTCATTAACGTTATACAATCCAATGTTGGCATAAAAGTGAGCATATTTACCGCCACCTGAAAATTCGGCAGTTCCGTCATATCGAGTATAGGATTTCTTGATGTAGTCAGATGAGAAGAAGTTTGTGCTGGGATAACGATATATGTTGTTACCGCTAGCGTAATTGTAGATATCTTCTTGGCTGAATGCCGCATCAAGGCCATCGTTGGCACGAGCTTCGTTATAAAGAGTCATGTATTCAGCAGAGCCGAGATATTCGGGATAACTCTTCGGAACGAATAAGGAAACGTTACCTCTTACTGATGCTTTGAGCCCGTCGTTGTGACCGCGTTTTGTAGTGATGTAAACCACGCCATTAGCAGCACGACTACCGTAAAGGACAATTGCTTGAGCACCTTTGAGATAGGTTATTGATTCAATTTCAGTAGGAAGAACGTTATTGGCATCGCGAGGAACACCATCAACCATAACTAATTCATTACCGATGCCCCAAGTGTAGTTGGTCATGTCAGCTTGAAGGTCTAGGCTATAGGTTGAATAGTTTTTCTGCGAGAGTCGTTCGACGTTGATTGTAGAGACGCCACCTTGAATGTCACTTTCGTCAACAGTGCGGAAAGCCACATGGATGGTTCGATCAATCGAGTCGAGGTGAGCTGTCAAGTTGTCATCTTGAGCGGCTGCTGAGAAGCAAGAGGCCACAGCTCCCACAATTAAGAATATTGATATATTTTTCATTGATATTCAATCTTTAAATTATTACCATCCGGGATTCTGAGCGAATTCAAGATATAGCTCGGTATCGCTTGTCTTCATCGGCAACCAATAGTGCTTTTCCGAGAAGTTGCGGGTGAGAATAGTACTTTCACGCCAGCCTGATACTCTATTATTTTCAGGGTGATTGTAGTCCATTTCACCATCGCGAGTAAATTCTTGAGAAGTCTTAATGTTATATGGACTCTTATCGAGGAGAAGCCAACGACGCAAGTCGTTAAAACGGTGTCCTTCATAAGAAAGCTCGACAGCGCGTTCACGGCGTAATTCACTCATGAAACCGTCAAGGCTAGATGAGTATTTAGCATTAACGTGTTCAACACCGGCACGGTCGCGAATAACATTCACAGCATCAACTGCAGTTTTTGAGAAATTGCTTGATGATGCGTTAGGATTCTGTTTAGCTTCAGCGACAGCTTCGGCATACATTAGGTAAACGTCGGCAAGACGCATCCAGGGAATGTGAAGGTGGAAACCATGAGCCCAACCCCAACCTTCATCAAATTTGTTGTTTGTCAGGTCAACAAATTTGTACATGAAGTAACCGGTGCGACTGTCATCATTACCACGGTTGTTACCATCAGTATAGAGTTCGGCATATTTGAGAATTTGCTCGCTCTTTGAGAGTGATGCGTTATCCGAAATCATTTGGCAACCATCAAATTTGATGTCGTGATAGAAACGTGGGTCACGATCTTTCCATGGATAGTGTTCGTCAAAGCCGGAATCGGCATCAGTCAATGGAAGACCATTAGCCATACCATAGTAATTGACGTAGTTTGCACAAGGTGAGCACCAGCATTGGCTGTCAGTAACCTTCTTGCCTCCATAATCGCGAGATTGTCCCCAGTTAGAGTCGTTCCATCCGTATGAAGGTCCGCGGAAAATAGCTTCGGTCGAGCCTGGCATAAGTGTATTGCGGTCAATCGTGTAGAACAAGTCGCTGTAGTTCTCAAAGTCAACAAGTGCATATTGGGTTTGACCTGATTCAACTAATTGAAGTAGTTCACCGAAAGCTTCAGCTGCGCGATTACAGAAATCAACATTGTAGTTAGAGCTACCGGTAGATTCCTTGTTCATCAATGGTGAGCCTGCCCAAAGAAGGTCTTTACCTAAATAACCAAGAGCCATGATTTTGTTGATGCGAAGTTGGTTATTACCCTTTGTTGCTGTACCGATTGAAGAGTTATCCCAGTCGATAGGAAGCAAGTCGGCAGCTTTGCGGAAGTCAGCAGCTGCGTGCTCGGCACATTCGGCATAGCTTAATCGTGGAAGTGTCAACTTTTGGTCACTTGGAAGAACTTCGTCAATATAAGGGAGTCCACCGAGATATTGCATCCATTGGAAGTGGAACCAACCGCGGAAGAAATATAATTGGCCTGCGATAGCGTTGCGTTCTTCAACAGTTGCATCGGTCAGACGGTCAAGGTTAGCAAGACCTAAGTTACATTTGCGGATGCCATACCAAGCACCTTTCCATAGAGACTTGGCAAACCGGTCACCTGAAGGAGCAAAACTGTTTCTATCCATGAAACCTGATTGCCAGCCGTCATATTCAGATTGCCAACCCCAGAAATCACCGTTATCAATTTTGTAACACATCATGTAGTTGATAGAAAGAGCTTGAATCTCATCTTCTCCCCAGTTCCATGAATTGTTCCAATAACCTTTGGCAAAGTCGGGAATACAGTTGTAAATTTCTTCGGTAAAACCTTGGAAACTACGGAAATTTTGGAATGCATCGTCTTCAGAGAGGTCGGCTTCAGGCGCCTTGTCCAAGTAGTCGGTACAAGAGCTAAGCCCAATAATCGATGCAACCAACATGCTTATATTAAATATATTTTTGATCAATTTCATAACTTACAGAAAATTAGATATCAAACTTAAATCCGAGATTGAAACGACGCAGAGTAGGGTATGCGCCTTGAGATGCGAGGCCTGTACCGGCAAAGTTTGACTCACGGTCATCAGGCATGCGAGTCCATACCCATAGGTTATTACCATTTAGGAATAGTTTGAAATAGCTTAATCCCATGCGCTTAACCCAACCGGAATGCCATGTGTATGCGATTTCGGCATTTTTCAAGCGGATGTAAGAGCCATCATAATGGTATCTCATGCCTTCATAATAGTTGTTGGATTGGAAAGAAGTATTCCAGCGAGGAAGAGGAGAATCAGCGTTAGGATTGCTTGAACTCCAGTAGCTACCGTCCGAAACGAAGATATTGTCCATGTTTTTACTCATAGAAGAGAAACCTACGTAACGGTTAACGTTAGTAACGCCATAGAATTGAAGAAATGCGCTCCAACCTTTATATTCAAAACCGAGTGTTGCATTATAGGTGTTTTCAGGGTTGCCGGTGTAGCCATAAGGCGTGTTATCGTTTTTGTCAATCTTACCATCGGCATTGTAGTCAACGTTAATTAACTGACCCGGCATCTTCAAGTTGTCACCTGTGTCATATTTAGGTATAGCTGCGACTTGGTCCCAAGTTTGAGCGTAACCGGCAGTGTAGATAACCTTGTCTTGTCCGTAAGCATATCCTGCCGTTTTTTGATAAGACGGAGTCAACTCAGCATCGTCATATTGAAGGACTTTATTTTCTGCATGAGTCATGTTGAAATTACCCCAAAGGTGAAGTCCGTTGTGGAATGTGTAATTGAGACGAAGTTCCAGTTCATAACCTTTTGTAGCCATTTTACCTAGGTTTGCAGCAGGCGCTGTTCCACCGAAGTAAGAAGGAATGGCACGGTTACTACCAACGACGAGGATGTCGCTACGTTTCTCGTTGAAGAATTCAAGGCTACCGGCAAATAAATTCTTTAAGAAAGAATAGTCAAAGCCAAGGTTTTTCTTAACAGCTGTTTCCCAGTGGATATCAGGGTTACCAATAACTGATTCAGTGTACCAAGTATATGGACTTGATTGACCTGATGTTGAAAGTGTAGAGTTGTTACCATAGGACCATTGAGTAGCATATAACCAACGTGAAGTAGTGATGTTATCATCACCAACTTGACCAATGGAGTAACGTACTTTAAGTAAGTCCAGCCAATTCTCAGAGAATTTCATGAATTTTTCCTTTGAAATCATCCAGCCGGCAGCACCTGAGTTGAAGAATTTGAAACGATTGTTAGGACCAAATTTCTCAGAACCGTTGTAAGCACCGTTGTATTCAAAGAAATATCTTTCATCAAAGTTGTAAGTTGCGCGGAAAGCCCAGTCTTCACGATAGTTGGTAAATTCAGAACCCGTTGCACTTTCGTTACGAGAGAATACGCCCATAGCCGATACGTCATGAAGTCCAAATTTACGGCCCCAATATATTTGAGCTTGGTAGTATAGGTTACGATATGTTTGTGAGTCGCTAACAGAGCCACCTTGAGCACTCCAACCAAGACCTTCGCTAAAGTCAAAGTTGTTCATTGCGTTATTGGTTTGGCTGTAGTGAACTTCACCGGTTTCAGGGTCAATCCATTTTTGGAGAACACCTGCCGAGTAGTTTTCGTTGATACCGCGACCTGTTTCAACCATGAGGTTATCCCAAGATACCATTGCACTAGCTTTTAAGCCTTTTGTGATGAAGCTTAAGTCTTGTTCAAGGATGAAGTCAGTATTGATGCGGGTGGTAGTTTTCTTTTCAATACCTGATGTTGCCAAATTCAGCATTGAGTTAGGCGAGCCTTGAGTATCACTAGGATAATAACCCCAAGCGCCGTCAGAGTATTGAGGTAGGAATGTGTTAGGTGGAGCCGAGTAAGCAGCTTGCCACAATTGAGTAGCTGACCAATCGGTACTGCTCATACCCCAAGGGTGCTTTTGTTGGCCGTGCATACCGGCGATGTTGGCTTTCAAAACAGTGGATCTTGTGATTTGGAAGTCAAGGTTAGAACGAGCATTGATACGATTGTAAACATAGCCGGCTTGATAACCGCGATTGTTTTCATATTCGCGGAAAAGGTCACCTTCATGTAAGAAATCAACAGATGCAAAGTATTTTACAAATTTTGTACCACCTGCAATATTTACATTCGGGTTGTAAGCCATTGCATAATCTTTAAAGAGCGCTTTTTGCCAATCAACGTTTGGATAGCGTTCGGCTTCTTCAAGATTAGCAGGATTGCGATATTTTGAAACAATATCCATTGGCACGATTTTGTCCCAAGAACCGGGTTCCAAACCTAATTCACGCTCGATGGCTGTGTTGCGCACACAAAGAGCATCGTAAGAATCAAGAACACCGGGGAGTTGAGAAATGACTTTTGCGGTCATGTTCATACCAACAGAAATTTTAGCTTTACCTTCTTCACCGCGTTTTGTGGTGATGAGGATAACACCATTAGCACCTTTCACACCGTAAACGGCAGTTGCCGATGCGTCTTTTAGTACAGAAATTGTAGCAACAGAGCTGATGTCAACTGAAGACATTGGACGTTCAACACCGTCAACAAGAATTAGCGGGTCGCTACCATTCCAAGAGCTGACACCACGAATGATGATTTGTGGGTCTTCTTCACCCGGCATACCGGTTGATGAAGTGGTAACAACACCGGGAAGGTTACCGGTTAATGCAGCACCGATACTGGAAACACCACCGGCACGTTCAAGAACGGCTCCCGTGGCTTGAGTGATGGCACCAACGAGTGAAGCTTTCTTTTGTTGGCCATAACCGACAACAACAAGTTCAGAAAGAGTCTCTGAATCTTCGGTCATAGTGATGTTTAGGTTAGAGCGACCGTTAACTCTAACTTCGGCATTCTTGTACCCGACGTAGGATACTACAAGAATAGCATTTTTCAAATCGGGAACTTGCAGTTGGAATTTACCATCAATATTTGTGGCAACTCCCGTCGCAGAATTACCTTTGAGACTGACTGTTGCACCGGGTAAACTTTCTCCGGTGGCGTCAGTCACCGTTCCTGTCACAACATCAGCCCACGCGGTCGTTGCTCCACACAGGAAGAATATGACTAAAACGGAAATGCACGAAATAAATCTCATTACATTTTTCATTGATATTAATTCAATTAAATTAATAGGGTTATAATAATCTCAGTTTAGTATTGCATGATTCTAATAGCTGTTATTAGAGACCACACTTTAGTAGTAGTTCTAGGGTCCAATATCCATAGGCAGTTTATATTAAATAGTGAGTTAATTATATGAGTTATTTGTTAATACTAGTAGCATATAGTCCTATAGTGGTGCCACAAAATCCTCCGGCATTGGCGGTTGACGTGTAAAATGCATCAACACTATTGCCCAGCGTGTTCCAGTCTTTACCATTTGTAGAGTAAGAGAATATGTAGCTTAGGCCGTCAGAAGAGACTTTAAGGTCGGTAACTTTATTATTTTGTGGTAGAGATTGGTGGTATAGCGTTTCTTGAGCATTGTCACCAATCTTTATCAGCGCTATTTCAATGCCATTTTCGTTGAGAGTCTTAGCTAAAAAATATTGATGCGTTTCATCTTTAAATATCAATAATCCGGCTGCTTCAGACTTCTCGCGAGGGATGAACGATAGGCGTGTCTTGCTTTCAAAAATGTGATGTTGTATGCGACGGCACACAAACGCGGGACATAGCTTTTGTGAACTGGAAATCGGTGCACATTTAAGTGCCAAATAACCGGGATTTTCAGTTAGGCTATATAAGCTTTTACCTGATTGACGTAGTGTCATCCATTCAAGAGGTAGTACGGGCGCTGAGAAGTCATAGTGACATGAGAAATTGCCAAAATTGGTGCTATCATTGCGAGTCGCAGCTTTGCGAGAACCTTGCATGGGGATAATCTCATTTTTCTCAGTAATATATGGCCACCCATCTTCAGTCCATCTAACAGGAAGCATAAATGTTTCACGGCCCAAGTTCTCAAATTTATTTTGAATAGGGCGACAAGCTAGGAATACAGCCCACCAATCACCTTCGGCAGCTTGTACTAAATCAGCGTGTCCGGCACAAGTAATTGGGTTAGTACGATTGCGGTCCAAAGTGCGTTGAGTCAAGATGGGATTGCCATTCCAAGGAGTATAAGGCCCGAAAACGGAGTTTGAGCGGTAAATAACTTCGCTGTGCCAGTCAGCAGTACCACCTTCGGCAGTCATTAGGTAGTAATAACCATTAATTTTATAGATGTGAGGACCTTCACACCATATCGGCTTTTCTTCGGGGCGGCAGCCTTTGTTTACTATTATCTTGCGTTCTCCGATACACTTGTCTGTGTTTATGTCAAATTCAACGAGTCTAACTGTTCGATGCCCTGGGTATTCCGGTTTGGCGTTAGGCGCATCATCGTTATTTACGATGTATCCGCGGCCGTCTTCATCAAAGAAGAAAGCAGGGTCAATACCTGTCACTTCAGGAACCATGATTGGGTCACTCCATTCGCCAAAAGGATTAGTTGTTTTGACAAAGAAGTTGCCGGCGCCAACGTTAGTTGTAATCATGTAGTAAGTTTTGTTTGCTTTGCAGTAAGAAATTGCAGGAGCAAAGATGCCACCACTGACATGTTGTCCACGCATATTTACCAATTGAGATTCACGGTTGAGTATATGCCCGACTTGTTTCCAATTAATTAAGTCACGAGAGTGGAAAAGTGGCACTCCCGGATAATAAGTGAATGTGGATGTTGCTAGGAAATAATCACCGGAACCATTGGCGCAGATTGAAGGGTCAGAATACCAACCCGGAAGAATGGGGTTGAAATAGGAGTGCTCGTCAATTAAAGGATTTTGCTTATAGTAATCATCGTTGCCAATGTAGTCAAACGAATCAAATAAAGCAATCCCGTCTTTCATGGGGTAGGCGGCTTGATCAATGTCACCGACATGAGATTTACATGCAGATGCACAAGCTAGCGCTCCCAGAAGAATGGTTAGAGTTGGCTTAAACTTCATATTCATATATCGTTTTTTTGTTGTTAATTTTCTAGGTTTTAATTAGTCAAGGATTTTTATGTAATTTTCCTAACGCAAATTTAATTTAAATTAATATTAACAAGTTGAGGCTGTGTTGCAAGTACTTTACGTGGTGTAACATGGCTAAAAAATATGTTGCAAAAGTTTTACGTCATGTTGCATGGAGTGATGTAAAATGCTGGTTTATAGATGCTTATGTATTTAAGTATGACTGGAAGTATTTTTGGCGGTAATCGAAAAAAAGGAAGACGTGAATTACTTGCGAATTGGGTGAAATTTTAGATAAAACGATTGTGTGGACTTGTGAATCAGTTCTAAAAACATGGAATCATTAAAAAAAGAAAAATTGAGTAAAAATGAGGCAAAGAACCGAGATGTAACATATTCTAAAATATTTGCAACATTTTAAAGAAGCGGTTAACATAGAGAAAATCATTTGCAACATTATTGAAGCCTATTGATAAATTGATGATTTAACTTTGTGATGAAAAAATTGTTACCTAAATTTATTAAAATACAAAATGAAGAAAATAACTATTTCACAAATTGGAAGACTGATTTTGATGTCAATTCTAATGGTGACAACATTAAATCTATATGCGTGGTCGGGTATGGCGATGCCTGAATTGCATGTAGATGGAAGATACCTTAAAGATGGACATGGAAATATAGTGCATCTTCATGGCTTTGGACAAACGTATAGCCCGTGGTTCAACGAGCAAGGAACCAAATGGACTAATTATAATGTTTCGGCATGCTTATCCTACAATAAAGGCATAATTGATGGTGTAATGGATGCCGGTTGGAAGATGAATTTTGTCAGAATGCACATGGACCCATATTGGTCAAATACTCCGGGCATATCAGTAACAGGAGAAAATGATATATCTGCATTCAGTATGACGCGATTTGAAAAATATTTGGATGAGGTATTTGTACCTATGGCTGAATATATAATATCAAAAGGAATGTATGTGGTTATGAGACCACCGGGCGTTTGTCCTGAAAAGATAGCTGTAGGTGATGCTTATCACAAATATTTATTGCAAGTGTGGACCTATGTGGCACAGCATCCAAAGTTAAAGAATAACCCAAATGTAATGTTTGAATTGGCTAATGAACCAATCCAAATATTAGGTTCCGATGGAAATTATGCAAGTTCAGGAAAGGCTGCATTTGAAAAATTGACTGAGTTTTTTCAGGGAATTGTAGATGCAATGCGTTCACAAGGATGTCGCAATATATTGTGGGTGCCGGGCTTGGCATATCAATCTCAGTATGCAGGATATGCGACCAATCCCATTCAAGGTGAAAATATTGGTTATGCTATTCATGTTTACCCCGGATGGTATGGTAGTGATGCTGAGCAAGATAGTGGAGAAGGTATAGGAACGTCAACCGGCGGTGGTTATGCTACATTCCGGAAAGGTTGGGATAACCAGATTGCACCTATTGCAGATTTAGCTCCAATTATGGTTACAGAAATGGATTGGGCTCCATCAAAATATAATTCTTCATGGGGCAAAGCAACAACCGGCACTGCCGGCGGAAGTGGCTTTGGCGCAAACTTCAAGTTAATAGCCGACAACACCGGCAATGTTAGTTGGATGATTTTTACCGGGCCTGAATTATTGGCACAGTATAAGGATATTTCAAATCCATCTACACCATATACGTTCTTGACTGACCCTGAGGCGTGTCCGTATCCTGTGTTTCGATGGTTTAAGGAGTATGCTCAAACGGATTATCCGCGTCCTGACTATACAAATTTAGCCACTAGTGACAATGGTGACGGGACATTTAGTAATCCTGTGATTTTTGCGGATTTCCCTGACCCTGATGTGATTAGAGTTGGTGATACATACTATATGGTATCGACAACGATGCACATATTTCCCGGTGCAACAATCTTGAAATCAAAAGATTTGGTAAATTGGGAATTTGCAGCAAATCCTCTTGAGCGCATTGAGTCTAGTGACGCCTATAACCTTGAAAACGGGCAAAACCGTTATGGCCAAGGTCAATGGGCAACGTCTCTTCAATATCATGATGGAAAATTTTATATGCTTTTCTGTACAAATCAAGAAGGTGGATATCTGTTGACCGCAACTAATCCTGAGGAAGATTGGACGATTACCAAGTTAAAACGAGGGTTCTATGATTGTGGATTACTATTTGATAATGATGATATATATGTGGTGTACGGCATTAATACTCTGCATATTGCAAAACTGAATGAAAGCTTCGAAGTGGTAGAAGACCATGAAGTGGCCACGTGGTCTAAAAAAGAGGGCCTAGAAGGCAGTAGACTGTATAAAATTGGTAGCTATTATTATATCTATTCAACTTATGGAGGATGGCCTGCCTATCAAACTGTTTTCCGCTCAAAGAGTATTTTCGGGCCATATGAAGAGAAGTTTTTGTTAGACGATAATTGTGTTCATCAAGGTGCCCTTGTACAAAGTCAAACCGGTGAGTGGTGGACAATGTTGTTTGCCGACAGGGGAGCACATGGACGATTGCCTTATTTGTTACCGGTAACATGGGTTGATGAATGGCCTGTTATTGGCAATAATAACAAAGTGATGGAAACTTGTACAAAGCCAAATGTCGGCGCAGAATATGGGAAAACTTATTTGGCAACAAATGACGTTTTCAGAGATTATAAACTAGCTCCACAATGGGGGTGGAATCACAATTCTGACAAAACGAAGTGGTCTCTAACTGACCGCGCAGGATATTTGAGACTATATACAGCAAATGTAACAGATAATCCTTATCAAGCACATAACACATTGACTCAACGTATGTTCCGTTTCCATTCTTCACCTAACGAGAGTTATGCCACAATAGGTGTTGACATTAGCGGAATGAAAGAAGGTGATGTTGTCGGGCTCGGTGTATTCCAAGACCCTCAAGCATTTGTAGGCGTAAAAATGATTGATGGAGTAAAGAAGTATTATTTCTATTCAAGTTCATTAACCTCAAAACAGGATGCTCAAGAGGTAATTGGTACTGAAGCTAAAGGATATAACTCTGATGTTATATATTTGAGAATTATTGTAAGTCATGACGGTACAACCAGTAAGGCTAAATTTTATGCGAGTGGAATAAATGGCTATTTCCCTCAAATTGGCCCTGAAGTAACTTTGCAGTATGATTTGTCAGTGTTTACAGGCAATAAATTCGCAATATATAATTATGCGACAAAGGCTTTGGGTGGATATGTTGACGTTGATTGGTTCTCTACCGAGCCAATATTCAGCGAAGACCGATTCTTTGACTCAAGCTTTACCGGATATACAGAGGATTCTCTAACACTTGATTATCTCGAATGTGCGTCAGGCGATGAACTGACCGTGATGAACGGTAGCGAAACATCGTTGGTTATAAATGCCGTTTATAAAGACGGACACAAAGAAGACATTACGACAGCTGCAACAATTAGAAGTTCGGATAATTCAGTGGTTGAAGTAAATCGAGGTCGTTTGATATCTAAAAAAGATGGCAATGCAGTGTTAACGGCCGATTATAAAGGTGCTTTGGGCGGTTCAAAAAATATTACTATTTCAGTCAATTCAACAACATTCCCATTAACAGCTGCTTTATTCAATCCGTCAATTTGGGAGACAGGTAGTTTTGACGAATCTACTCACCAAGTTATCACCGGCCAATATGGCTTTGCCGGATGGTATTATTCAAATGGCGTAAATCTTTCAGATTACAAATATTTGGTTGCAAAGTTGTCGAAAGTGTGTGGCGGCTTATCGTTAAGGTTATATGACCAAAATAATTATTGGACAACACCGGTAATGTATGATGTCAACACGAGCAATATGAATCAAGTGGTGGTTCCACTCGATAAAATGTATAATTCCAATAGTGAGAAGGTCGATTCAAGCCACTTGTACTATATCGGCTATTGGACTTATGGAGGTACTCCTTTTGTCATTGATGATATGTATCTGACAAACAATGATGACTATTCTAAAATGGCCTCAGGGCTTCAAGATGTCGCTATCAGTGACGATGATACTATCGTTGATGTCTTTACTATAGAAGGCCGGAAAGTGAGGTCTAATGTCTCTAAAAAAGAGGCGACACGAGGGCTTTCTCCGGGATTCTATATAGTTGGTAATAAAAAAGTTTATGTTCACTTTTATAGATAAATTTTAATTAATAATTTTGGTACTTTAGGTTTAGAGGTAGAAAAAGAGGCTATTGAAAACCACACCTATATTCATGCATGTGGTCCTCATTATATAGCGAATCATATGCATGAATATAGCTATTAAACATGTAAAACAAAAAAACATCTAATATGCTGAACAATAAATCAATAATCACATCGGCCGTTTTAGCAATAGGCTCAATCGGCGTAGCGATAGGGCAGAATCCTATCGTGCAAACGTGTTTTACTACTGACCCGGCGCCAATGGTACATGATGGGCGACTATATGTTTACACCGGGCACGATGAGGATAATGCCGATTTCTTCTGGATGCAAGAATGGCGAGTTTATTCAACAACCGATATGGTGAATTGGACTGACCATGGTTCGCCCTTAGCAATTGAATCATTTCAATGGGGCGATGATAGGGCATGGGCTCCGCAATGTGTAGAACGAAACGGGAAATTTTATTTTTATGTGCCGTTACATTCTAAACTAACCGGTGCGATGGCCATTGGCGTTGCTGTTGGCGATACCCCTATTGGACCGTTTCATGATGCACTTGGTCATCCGCTGGTAGACGGTGATTGGGCGAATATTGACCCAACTGTTTTTGTCGATGATGATGGTAAAGCGTACCTTTATTGGGGTAATCCTGAAGTATTTTGCGCGGAACTCAATGACGATATGATTTCAATAAAGGGTGAGGTGAAAACTTTGATACAGACCGAAGATAGTTTTGGCGCACCTTCGCCAAATGAACGTGCAAAAGGTCAAAAATATAAAGATATATACACTGAAGGCCCATGGTTTTATAAACGAAACGGCAACTATTATTTGCTGTATGCGGCCGGAGGTGTGCCCGAGCATATTGCCTATTCAATGAGTTCAGGCCCGTTTGGCCCATGGAAATATAAAGGCGAAATTATGCCGCTTGAAAATACCGGTTCGTTTACAAATCACTGTGGCGTCGTAGACTACAAAGGAAGCTCTTATTTCTTTTATCATACCGGCCATTTGCCCGGCGGTGGCGGATTTGGCCGTAGCGTATCGGTAGAACAATTTAATTATAATGCAGATGGCACATTCCCGATAATACATCACACTGAAGGCGGTGTCAAACCTATTGGTACGTTAAATCCTTATACGCGCCAAGAAGCTGAAACGATAGCATTCAGTCGAGGGCTGAAAACCGAACAGAATGACAAGGTTGGCGTATATGTGACTGAGATTCATAATGGAGATTACATCAAAGTGAGAGAAGTGGATTTTGCTAAGTCTATGCCTTATCAATTTAAAGCTTCCGTTGCTAGTGGGTTAAGAGGCGGGCAATTAGAAGTGCGATTGGATAGTATTAATGGCGACGTAATTTCTACGCTCAATGTCCCTGCAACGGGCGGATGGGAGCAATGGCAAGTTGTTACTGCTCCGGTTCTCGCTCAAGTTGCAGGTAAACACGATGTTTACTTTACTTTTAAAGGGAGACTCGGTGTCAAACTTTTCAATTTTAATTGGTGGCAGTTTGATGTGCAGAAAGATGAAGAGCCTGTAACACAACGTGCTATTACAAATGTTCCCGGATATGAGTATCCACGTGTTGATGGCGATGGGCGGGCATATTTCAAATTCTATGCTCCCAAAGCAGGTAATATAATATTGGATTGTTGGGGTCGTAAATATGAAATGCAAAAAGACCAATATGGCTATTGGACAGCAGTAACAGAACCGATGGCTCCCGGATTCCATTATTATTTCCTTATCGTTGATGGCGTCTCGGTTGTGGACCCGTCAAGTTATACCTATTTTGGTTGTTGTCGTGAGGCTAGTGGCATAGAAGTTCCGGAAGGCGCGCAAGGCGATTATTATAGGCCACAACAAGGTGTCGCTAAAGGGCAAGTTCGTTCGTGCACTTACTATTCAAAGTCACAGCAGTCGTGGCGCAGATGCATGGTTTACACGCCTGCCGAATATGAGACAAATCTAAAGAAACATTATCCTGTTTTGTATTTACAGCATGGAATGGGCGAGGATGAAACCGGATGGAGTACGCAAGGATATATGCAAAATATAATGGATAATTTAATTGCCGAACGAGGTTGTGAACCTATGCTGGTGGTTATGGATAGCGGAGATGTTCAAGCTCCGTTCACACCTCGAGAAGGGAAGGATGTGAACGAAGAACGAGCCAAATATGGCGCATCTTTTTATGATGTTATCATCAAAGACCTTATTCCGATGATTGATTCGACGTTCCGCACTAAAACAGATAGAGAAAATCGTGCAATGGCAGGACTCTCTTGGGGCGGATATCAAACGTTTACCACAACATTGAATAATCTTGATAAATTCTCCTATATTGGAGGTTTTAGCGGTGCTATCTTCGGTTTAGATTTGGCAACATGTTATAATGGCGTGTTTGCTGATGCTGCAAAATTTAACAAGCAAGTCAACTACTTGTTTTTGGGTTGTGGAACCGAGGAAAATATGGGTACAGCCAAGCTTGTGGACGATTTGAAAAAGATGGGAATCAAGGTTGATTCCTATATATCACAAGGCACCGGCCATGAATGGCTAACTTGGCGCCGTTGCTTAAAAGAATTTGTGCCACACTTGTTTAGAAAATAATGTAAATTAATGAATACTAAACTAATACATATAATAAGCGCTGTTTTATTACTGTTGTCACTTGGCGTGAAAGCTGACAACATAGTTGATTATCGCAATCCTATAATTAATGCTGATGTGCCCGATGTTTCAGTGTGTAGGGTAGGTGACTATTATTACATGGTCTCCACGACGATGCACCTCATGCCCGGAGCGCCCATCATGCGTTCCCGTGACATGAAACGTTGGGAGATAATCAGTTATGTTTTCCCTCGTATAGATGATGGTGACCGATATAATCTTATTGGTTCTACTGCCTACGGGCAGGGACAATGGGCTTCTTCAATAAGATATCATGACGGCTTATTTTATGTGTGGTTTACCGCAAACGGGGCTCCGGGCAAAGGATTTATATATACGGCATCATCGCCCGAAGGCCCTTGGACTTTACTCTCAAGGCCAAAGCATTTACATGATGGCTCGCTATTTTTTGATGATGACGGGCGGGTGTATATTTTTAATGGTACAGGGCATTTGACTGAATTAAAACGCGATTTGAGCGATGTCTTGCCAGGTGGTACCGACTTGCAATTATTTGAAAGGGATAGCGATGAGCAAGGCCTACTTGAGGGTAGCTCTGTGATTAAACACAACGGGAAATATTATTTGTTGATGATATCAATGGATTGGTCAATTCCAGGGCGGTTGCGTCGTGAAGTCTGCTACAGGGCTGATTGTATTATTGGTCCGTATGAAAAGCGAGTAATACTGGAAACCGAATTTGAAGGTTATGGCGGAGTTGGACAAGGTTGTATTGTCGATGGCGCTGACGGACAATGGTATGGATTGATATTTCAAGATAGAGGTGGTATTGGTCGTGTTCCATGTCTTATGCCATGTAATTGGACCAGTGATGGGTGGCCGATGCTTGGTGATGAAAACGGGCGTATTCCAAATAATACAAATATTGGGTATGCTGATATGTCGGGCATATGTGGCTCGGATGATTTCAATTCTACACGGTTATCGCTACATTGGCAATGGAATCACAATCCGGTGGACAGCTGTTGGAGCTTGACCGAGCGCCCCGGTGTTTTAAGATTGCGCACAGCCCGTGTTGTTCCCAATCTGTTTGTCGCGCCGAATACTTTGACTCAACGAATGACCGGCCCGGAATGTACCGCTACGGTCCTTGTGGATTTTCGTCATATGAAGGATGGCGATGTGGCCGGCTTTACCGCCTTTAATGGCGACAGCGGAGTGCTGGCAATAGAATGCGTTGCCGGGCAGAAATACATTGTCATGAGTGAGCAAAAGTCTCAATTTGATGCTAAAACTCGCTCAGTGGTTGGCGTTAAAGTTGAGGAAATGGAGCGCATCAAAGTGAGTGGCCACAAAATTTATTTCAAAATTCATGGTGATTTCAATAGAGGTAAAGATATTGCTACATTTAGTTATAGCCGAGACGGTAAAAAGTGGATTGAAATAGGAAGACCGATAAAAATGGTCTTTGATTATACCCGCTTTTTCATGGGAAGCCGATTCGGAATTTTTAATTATGCAACAAAAACGCTTGGCGGCTATGTGGACGTGGAAGACTTTACCTATTCATTCAACTAAGCTTTTTCTGCTGAAAAAATAAGTAGCTTTTGACGATTTTATCCTATCGATAAAGAGTAACTACATCACCGGCTTTCGTGTTGATGTCATATTCATATACCCGATTTAGAATAGGATATTGAGCATTAATTTTGTCTGATATCAAAGGCTGTTTTGTCTCGGGAATTGAATAAAATTCGTTGCTGTTGGCTCCTGTTGCAGGCTTCAGATTGTGGCCTTTTAATGGTATGTAGGAACGAATTCTGAGATTGCCACCAAGTCTCGAAGTTATAGTTGCAGAATCTAATTGATTGTTACTCCACACCATGTCTACGACGAAGTTTCCTCGAGCCATGAGACCGCTCACTTCCCCACATGACCATTGAGAAGGCAGCGCCGGAAGCAAATGTAAGGCTCCATCATGACTTTGAAGTAACATTTCGGTAACGCCGGCTGTGTATCCGAAGTTTCCGTCAATTTGGAACGGCGGGTGCGCATCAAACATATTTGGATATAATCGTTCCTTAAATAAGTTGTTGATTATTACATTAGCGTGGTCTCCATCGAGCAATCGCGCCCACAAATTAATTTTCCAACCGATTGACCATCCGGTTGCCTCATCACCACGTTGTATCAACGTGTTCTTTACGGCTTGGAACAGTAATGGCGTGCGGTACGGTGATATTTGATTGCCGGGGTATAATCCGAAAGCGTGAGAAATATGGCGATGTTGGTCGGTGGGGTCATCAACATCTTCAAGCCACTCTTGCAACTGATTGTATTTGCCAATTTGCATTGGCGCCATTTGGCGTAGCCTGGTGCTTAACGAATCGGCATAGCTGTTGGATTGATTGAGTATTTTTGTTGCAGAAAGGACATTGTTGAACAATTCAAATGCTATTTGATTATCCATTGTGCAACCGGCAATTGTTGAAGCGTTATCGTTAGATGGCCCATGTTCAGGTGAATTTGATGGGCACGTCACGTACCAACCATATTTTGGATGTTTGACCATGTAGTCAAGGAAGAAATCGCTGGAACCTTTCATAACCGGATACATTTCTGCCAAGAACTTTTTATCTCCGGTATAAAGATAGTGTTGCCATATATGAGAACACAACCACGCTCCGCCATTGGGCCACATTCCCCAGAATGCCGGGTCAACCACTCCTGTGCATCTCCATATATCTGTATTGTGGTGCATTACCCAACCATGACAATTATACATTTCATTAGCTGTTTGAGCCCCGCTTACCGACAATTCTTTGAGCATTTGCATTAGTGGTAAGTGGCATTCGCTTAAATTTGTCTCTTCGGCAGGCCAATAATTCATCTGTAGATTGATGTTCACAGTGTATTTACCATCCCAAGGGGCTAGTGGCTCATTATTCCATATTCCTTGAAGATTGGCCGGTTGACTACCCGGCTGTGACGATGAAATTAATAGGTATCTGCCGTATTGAAATAGTAATGAGGTTAGAGATAAATCTGTGGATTTGGGATACTCTTTGATTCGTATGTCAGTAGGGATTGTATCACGAGCATCAATAGGCCCTAATTGTAGCTTAACTCTATTGAATTGAGCTTGATAAGCCTCGATGTGGCGCGCTTTGGCAGCATCATAGCTCCATCGTTTTACGTCTTTTAGATATTGTTTTGCTTTTAATTCGGCATTACCGCTAACATCACGGTAGTTGACAAAATTTGTTGCAGATGTGATGTAAATGAGAACTTCATTAGCATTGCTAACTGATATTACAGAATCTTTTGCTGAAATTTTACCTCCGGTATTTACTATTTCAATGATAGTCTTATCTGTAATAACACCCTTGACTCCTTCGTGGTCAGCTCCATTTACTGTGACGTAAATTCTCTTACCTTGTGCTTTAATTGAATGGCTCATAGGCGAGGTGAATGAAGCGGTGAAGGTTATAGCAGCGGCTTTATCAGCCGATAATTTCAGCAAAATAGCATTATCAGCAAGAGAAGCAAAAGCTTCACGGGTATATTTTATGCCATCTGCAATATAACTTACTGAAGACGTTGCATCCGAAATATTTAAATCACGATAGTAATGGCTTGTTGCAGAATTATTAAACTTGAGGAGAAGACTGCCAATCGTTTGATATGGCATACCATTGCGAGGAGTACAGAAATTTTGGTCAACGAGTTGTTGTGCTTCGGCATATTTCCCGTTAAACACTAATTGCCTAACTTGACTTAGAACATCCTTAGCATTAGGATTGTCATTACGATGAGGGCCACCGCCCCATAGAGTCTCTTCATTAAGTTGGATTTCCTCATTAATAGGGTCTCCATAAATCATGGCTCCCAAATGAGAATTGCCTATTGGCAGTGCTTCAGTCCACACTTTAGCCGGGTTGTCATACCACAACTTTAGTGGCATGGAAACGGATGTTGTATATGAGAAAATTACAATTAAGTACGATATAAGTTTGCGTAGATTCATCATTGTTAGATTTAGGATGATTAAAAATCAATTGTTAATATCAAAGGTAATAAATATATCATTAATTAAAAAATAAAACCTTAGCAATATCCCTGTATCTTATATTTGTTGAGGACATTCATTGAAAATATGCCATAATTCAGCACATAGAAAACATAATTTAACAATATTATGTAGTAAATGAAAACATTATTTTTATTAAATTTGCCAAAAAGCATTATTGAGACTACATACTTACATTTATAAATAAACTTTAATACCAAAATTTTTTATTAAATTTTTCTATCATGAAATTAACTGAATTAGCTCTTGTTGTATTCCTTATTTTGCCGGGAGCAGTTAATGCAAAAGCCATGGGTAGTAGCTCTTCTACACCGATTGCAGCGGCAAATACGAATACAAACTGTACAGGAACAGTTGTCGATGAGTCAGGAACGCCTATCATCGGAGCGACAGTAATTGTTGAAGGCACCTCAAATGGTGCAAGTACCTCGCTAGATGGAGAATTTACTCTATCTAATGTTAAAAAAGGCAGTACGATTGTAATTTCATTTATCGGCTGCGTTACTAAGAAAGTTGTATGGTCAGGTCAATCACTGAACATTACACTTGACAGCACGTCACAAGACCTTAACGAAGTTGTGGTCGTGGGTTACGGAACACAAAAGAAAGCAACTGTAACCGGTTCTATTGCAACTGCAAAAGGTGCAGATGTAGTAAAAGTTCCTTCAATTAACTTAACTAATACACTTGCAGGTAGATTGCCTGGCTTGGTCTCATACAATAGAAGTGGTGAGCCGGGTTATGATGATGCCGGACTATTGATACGTGGTGCTAGCACAACCGGCGATTCTTCTCCGCTTGTCGTTATTGATGGAGTAGCTGATCGTGCCGGAAGTCTTGCACGACTAGACGCTAATGATATAGAAAATATCTCAATTCTAAAAGATGCGTCAGCGGCGATTTATGGTTCTCGAGCAGCAAATGGTGTAATTCTTGTTACAACAAAGCGTGGTAAGACCGATAAATTTACTGTTACTTATAACGGTAATGTGGGTCTGAGTCGCCCGACGATACTTCCGCAAATGTGTAGCTCGGCCGAATATGCTCAATTAATTAATGAGATAACTCCGGGAACATATAGCGATGAAGCTATCCAGAAATTTAGAGATGGAAGTGACCCCGAGAATTATCCTAACATTAATTCTTTTGACTTATTGTTGCGTAACGCACTTCAAACAGCTCATAACGTTTCTGCAACAGGCGGAGGAAAATATGTATCATTTTATGCTTCAATCGGCTATAAATATCAAGATAACTTCTATAAAAACAGCGCAAGTAATTACAACCAATATAATGTGCGCTCAAATATAGACTTTACGCCATCCAAAGACCTTAAAATCGGGCTTAATATTGCATTCCAACAGGAGGATAGAAATTCACCTGTATATGGCTCGGAAGATATTTGGCGCTATTTGATAAAATATAATCCGATGGTAAATATATGGTATCCGGGGACTGATTATGGTAACGTATCTTCAAAGCAAGATAATTTTTCACCGGCAACAGGTCTTGATGACACAATGGGATATCAAAGAAATCGTAGGTCATATTTAAATGCTGATTTAACATTGAATTGGGATTTACCTTGGATTACCGAAGGACTTTCAGTAAATGCCGGCTTGTATTTCGACCGAACAGATACATTCTCTAAAAATTTCCAACATCAATATTATCTGTACGAAAAATATGACGGCCAATATAATCCATTAGTTCAAGGTTCAAACATCTTGTCAGAGACAATGGACCAATCTTTAGGTATAACATTTAACGCACGCATTAATTATGAACGTTTATTCAATAAAGTTCATAAAGTGAATGCGTTTGTAGCGTATGAACAGCACACCTATCGCTATGATTACCTTTATGGTCGTCGACAAGACTATGTTTCTACAACAATAGATGAGCTGTTTGCCGGTGGTAAGACAACACAAACTAATGACGGTTCTGCATCTGAAACTGCTCGCATGAACTATTTTGGACGTGTTGATTATAGCTATGCCGAAAAGTATTTGTTCCAATTCAATTGGCGTTATGACGGCTCTGAGAATTTCCCAAAAGGTAATCGATTTGGTTTCTTCCCGGGCGTATCAGTTGGTTGGCGTATATCATCTGAAGATTTTTGGCGAAATAATATCTCATTTATTGACTATTTTAAACTCAGAGCATCTTGGGGTAAAATGGGTAATGATAAGGTCAGCGCATTCCAATATATGACAACATATACCTTCGATAACGCAGCTATTCTCAATGGCGGTTTGCAAACAGGTTTGCGACTACAACGTACAGCAAATCCTAATATCACATGGGAAGTTGCAAATACTTACAATATTGGTATAGACGCACGATTCTTAAATGATTTCAATTTTGAGCTTGAACTATTCAAGACCAAACGTAACAATATCCTTGCAACTCGCAACGCTGCAGTTCCTGCTTATGCAGGTTTGACACTTCCTGATGAGAATATCGGTAAAGCATCCAATAAAGGTATAGAAATCACATTAGGTTGGAATAAGTCTTTAAACAAAGACTGGTCATTAATGTTAAGCGGAAACTTCTCTTACAACCATAGTAAGATAGAATTTATTGATGAGCCATCAACTACTCTTGAATGGCAAAAGAGAACAGGCCTTTCGATTGGCACAAATGGAGATATGTATTTAATGTATCAAGCTGATGGTATATTTAGAACACAAGAGGAGCTTGATAGCTATCCTCATTTAGCCGAAGCTCGCGTCGGTGATGTTCGTTTCAAAGATATTAATGAAGATGGTATTATCGATGGTAGCGATAAGGTGCGTCAAGATAAGCCGGCAATTCCGCGTATCATGTATGGTATTAATATTGGCGCGTCATATAAAAATTGGAATTTGTCAATGTTGTGGCAAGGTGCTGCACAAGTCTGGCAATACACATTTATGGAAGCCGGCACCATTGGTAACTTTACAAAAGATTTCTATGATAATCGTTGGACTGAAGAAAATATCAATGCAAAATATCCGCGAACATATAATCGAGATGCAACAGTTACCGGTGGCGGTGGCTATCGCAACACATTCTGGCTTAACAATGCAAGTTATCTACGTCTGAAGAGTATTGACCTTACCTATCAACTACCAAGCAGGTGGTTTGCAAATTCTCCTGTAAAAGGCGTGAGATTAAGCTTAAGTGGATACAATTTGCTTACATTTACAGGCATTAAGAATATAGACCCTGAAACACAAGAAAATTCACAAGGTTGGGCTGCTTGGAATACCCCACAAAACAAAGTCTATAATTTTGGTATAAACGTAACATTCTAAAGACATGAAAACGATGAAAAAATATATAGGAATTATTTTAATGGGAATGTTAACATTCTCGATTTCTGCATGTTCTGATATTTTGGATAAGACGCCATTGACAGAAATATCAGAAGATGACCTATGGAATGATCCATCTTTGGTGAAAGCCTATGTCAACTCAGTGTATAATCAAGTTGGACATGGTTGGACTGAGTCAATGTTGAGCTCTGCATGTGATGAAACTGAATTGACATGGTTGCGCGGTTGTGAGTTGACAAATTTTTCACGTATTAGCCCTAGTGATTTAGGTCGTATGAATGGCGGCTGGTGGGGCTGGGATAACCGTGGATGGTCAACTAAATGGACCAATATTGCAAAAGCCAATATAATCCTGGAACGCATTGACGAAGTCCCATTTACCGATGAGTCTATGCGCGCTCGTCTAAAAGGTGAAGTGAAATTTTTAAGAGTTTTTGAATATAATGATTTGATTACCCGTTGGGGTGGTGTGCCCATTATAACTCAAAGCTTTACTATCGCTGATGATGCAATAATTCGCGACCAAAAACGTGCGTCTTACCAAGAATGTGTTGACTTTATGGTTGGTGAGCTTGATGATATTATTAAAAATAATATGTTGCCCGACACTTATAGTGGTGACGATTATGGACGTGCCACTAGAATTGCTGCGATGGCTTTAAAGTCTAAGATATTGCTATTTGCTGCTAGTGATTTGATGAATGTAGATGTGCAAATGCCGGAAATTGGATATACCACACCCAAAAGCGACAGATGGCAAATTGCTGCAACAGCGGCTACAGAAGCCTTGAATGCAGCATTGCAAGCCGGATATAGTCTATATAAATCAACCGGTGACCCGGAGCAAGACTACCAAAAATTATTCTTAGATAATACTTCAGCTAACAAGGAAGTTATATTTGCAAGAATGGGTACGTCTAGTGCATTAGGCGACAATTTAAGTTCAGTTGAACAATATAATTTTCCTAATGGTTATGGCGGTTGGGGTGGTAACTGCCCATTGCAAGAACTTGTTGATGATTATGAAATTGTAGAGAACGGTGTAGCTCGTGCTTTTGATTGGAATAATCCAAAAGATGCAGCATCACCATATGAAAATCGCGACCCACGTTTCTATGCATCAATACTCTATGACGGTGCTGCTTGGAAAGACCGTAACGTAGAAACTTACTTTGATGTTGATGCCAGCGGTCAAGAAATTGGCGGTGGCCGTGATTCTCGATATGGAAATGATAATTGGAACGCTTCACCAACAGGTTATAACATGAAAAAATTTATGGATGAAAGCTATGTGGGTAACACATGGGATTTCTCTGCCAAGAATTGGATATGGCTTCGTGTTGCTGAATTGTATCTTAATCAAGCTGAGGCTTTATATCATACAGGAGATGAAAATGGAGCAAGAGAAGCTTTGCGCCCGGTGCGTGAACGTGCCGGAATGCCTGCAATAACGGCTTCAGGAACTCAATTACTTGAGGCAATAAAGCATGAACGTCGAATTGAATTTGCGTTTGAAGAACATAGATATTTTGATGTGCGCCGTTGGAAGGAAGGCCCACAAAATTTAGGAAGAACAGTTCACTCAATTTATATAAGTAAGCATCCTGATGGACATAAAACTTACAAAGTTAGCTCATTGAGAAGCGATATCGGTGGTGAACGAATTTTCGACTCAAAAATTTATTGGTGCCCAATTCTAAAATCAGAAATTGATAAAAATCC
>CAYTFG010000006.1:0-27678 GCA_964436925.1 uncultured Bacteroides sp.
AGAAAAACGGGGGGGGGTAAACGGCTGATACACTGCGAGTTATGTCTCGTGGTGTAAATCCTATTTTCATAATATTTATTGACGCTGTTTTACGCATTGCTTATTTATTTTCCTTTGCAAGAATATTACAATCGCAAATATATAGTTAAACTTTGTATTTTCCAAACAATTGTAGAAAAAATTTCACTTAATTACCAATAAAAAGGAAATTTGGTATATTATTCTTGATTCAATTGCCTGATAAACCAAATAAAAAATCCATGACTGTCGCCAATCAGCGGTGACAGTCATGGATTGCTAGGTATTTGAAAGATACGATTCTCTATTTTAGTAAAGTCGTAGACTACAAATTTCAAATCAATATTAATTGATTTAAGGTAATCATCACCATTCTTTTTCTCGTATCTTTTCGCTTATTAATCACGTCTAAAAATATCCCTTGTGTAGACTTTGTCTTTGACATCGTCCAGGCAAGTATCATAGCGATTGGCTATGATTGCTTGCGATTGCGCTTTAAATGCGTCAAGGTCGTTAATGACTCTGCTCCCGAAGAACGTTGTGCCGTCAACGAGCGTAGGCTCATAAATAATAACTTCGGCGCCCTTGGCTTTAATGCGCTTCATCACGCCTTGAATTGATGATTGCCGGAAGTTGTCACTGTTTGACTTCATGGTCAAGCGGTAAACACCCACCACACATCGCTTCTCGGCCGATGGATCAAAGGCTCCACGATTGCAGTAATCGTAGTAGCCGGCCTTTTGAAGCACCTGATTTGCTATAAAGTCTTTGCGCGTGCGATTGCTCTCCACGATTGCCTCTATTAAGTTCTCTGGTACATCGGCATAGTTTGCGAGCAATTGCTTAGTGTCTTTCGGTAAACAATAACCACCGTAGCCAAACGACGGATTATTGTAGTGTGAACCGATGCGCGGGTCTAGACTTACTCCATTGATGATGGCTTGGGTGTCCAGGCCTTTCATCTCGGCATACGTGTCCAGCTCGTTGAAATAGCTGACACGCAAGGCTAGGTAAGTGTTGGCAAATAGCTTCACAGCTTCTGCCTCGGTTAACCCCATTATCAAAGTCTCTACGTCCTCTTTGATAGCGCCTTCTTGAAGTAATTGTGCAAATGTATGAGCAGCTTCGTCAAGGCGGGAATCCCCTGCGGGTCGTCCCACGATGATACGACTAGGATACAGATTGTCGTACAGAGCCTTACTCTCTCTCAAAAATTCGGGCGAGAATAACACGTTGTCGGTGCCTAGTTTCTTTCTAATTCCTTCGGTGTAGCCCACCGGAATTGTGCTTTTTATGACCATTATGGCGCGCGGATTCACTCTCATGACGAGTTCTATCACTTCTTCAACATGTGACGTGTCAAAGTAGTTCTTTACCGGGTCATAGTTGGTCGGTGCGGCTATTACTACAAAGTCTGCATCCCTATATGCTGACTCACCATCTAATGTGGCTACTATATCAAGGTCTTTTTCTGCCAAGTATTTTTCTATATAGTCATCTTGGATTGGTGACTTGCGGTGATTGATTAGGTCAACCTTTTCAGGTATTACATCAACAGCAACAACCTTGTGGTGTTGGCCGAGTAAGGTGGCTATTGATAGGCCTACATACCCGGTACCTGCTACTGCTATTTTATATTTCTCTTTCATTACAAAAAATTCTAATATACAAGTAATCTTTAAGGAGCTACTCGATTAGCAATTACAAATTTACAAATAATATTCGATTTTGGCTTTAATCTAACAGTTAAATAGGCGGGTTAAAACTGTGAATTTAATTTTACCAATAAATATTTGAGGCGCATCTCAATTTCTCTTGAAATGCGCCTCTATGGAAATAATTGAAGAAAAACTCTTATTTCGATTTGTAGATGATTTTTACAGGACGGTAGCAAATGTTGTCATACTTCTCCAGAACGGTACCTTTATCGGTATCTATTGCCCATACGCTACCATTCTTGCCGCTCTGATTGGGCTCGTAGAATGCCACGTATGTGATTTTGTGGTCATCACTCATTTCAAAGCCTGTGATTACTGCGCTTTCCGAGCCAACGGTTTGTAGTACGTCGGCATTGCTTAGCAATTGTGAGGTCGTGTAGTTCCATCGACGCACCTTGTTGCCTTCGCCAAACAGTAATGAATAGTATGTGCGGTTAGCGATTGTCGGCGTTGTCTCAGTGATGGGTGATTCTCCCATTGCTGCCACTTGGAAACCGCCGTTGTCGCTCAACGATGTCTCTTCAGTGTCATAGTTGTATTTCCACAATGCTGTGCTCAACACAACTTTTTGAATGAATATGCCGTTGCTCACCAGCACGAGTATCTCATTATCACCTGTTGTTGCTTGTTCGTCGGTCATGCGCACGTAAGTCATCTTGCAGAGGGTCTTGCCGTCAAAGTAGTTGGTCGTGCCGGTGCAAGTTTCGCGAGCTTGGTGGTAGTTCTTGCTGCAATAGTATGGGCCGTAGCCGTTGTAAATTTGAGCAATGGTACCAATCTCCTTGTCCCACAAGAGAAGTTCAAAGTACCAGCCGCTACCGTTGTCGCGCACAATCATGTTTTGTGCATAATTGTATTTCAACTTGGTGGGCTTCACCAGTGCGCCTTCGGTTGTTGAGAATTCATAGACCGAGCCGTTTTCACAGAGAACGGGGTAGGCTACACCTGATGCATCCATTGACGGAATACCGAGGATTGTGGGCTTGAAATCATCATATTCTGTCACTGTCAACATATTTTCAACCACCAATGTTTTCTCATTGAGATAGTAGATGGTGGGAACATCTTCACCCGAATTTTTGCCTTGGCAAGCGATGATGAGGCTACCTGAGCTTTGAACCATGTCGCTGGGGTTGGATGCAAAGGTTATGTCGGGGTTGTTGACACTGAAACAGTCGTAATCATAGAATTGGGGCTCGTCAGTATCTTCAATTGCTGCTTGCATAAACGATATCATTGAATGTCCATCGTTGTCAGCGCTGAGGATTGTGAGTCCTTCTTCGTATGGTGAGTTGACGTTCAACTTGAAGGGGAAGAATGTTTTGCCATCTTCATTTTCAAGGATTAAACGGCAATTCCAGCTTCCGAGCTCTGTGCCGGTGTACACTAGTTGTGGGTCATGACTATATTCTTTTTGGTCGATTTCCCAAGTGTAAGTAACGTCTTTATCAACGTTGGTTTGGCTGATGACCGGTGTTATGGTCAATGTCTCGTTTTTGTTGATGTTGTAGACGCTCTTAATTGTTGACTCGTCAATGACAATCTCTGAAATGGGCTTGTTGCCCATTGTTGTGTCATCGCTGAAGCACGCTGTCAATGATGTCGCCAACGCGGTAAACACAAATAGAGGTAATATTTTATTTCTACAATTCATTGTGGTCGTGGTTGATTAGTATGGATTAGGGAAATCAAATGGGAAATCGGGATAATTCTCAATAATCATGTCATAATTGGCAGGGTCATTGAAGAAATTATACATGGGGAGGTAGATATATTTCTTGAAAATTGTGCGATACTCATATGGGTCTCCATATGGGATGCTCTCAAGATTTTCACCATATGCTGCTACGATTTTCTTGTATGTTTCGGGAAGAACGTCGGCAATGGCGTGGAAATATTCAACCATCTTGATAAACTTGTAAGGATGCCATACACCCAGTGTGGATTTGTTCCACACTTTTGCGCCCAATGCATTGTACCATTCGGGTTGCTCAACCGCATTATCAAATGTCAGCACTCTCACTTGGCTCGCTTCGTCAAGTGTGGGCTTGAAATTCTCATTTTCCTCGAGTCGGAAGGTGATGGTGTACTTGGTATAACCGTTGGTATAATCGCCTTCAAGACCGTCACGAAGGATTTCTACGGGGATGTAACCGTCGATTTCTCCTGCTTCAACATAGGCCTTGCCGATGTTGTATTGAACGCCCTCAACGGCTGTTGTGCCTGCCGGGTCGATGCTGAAATTCACTTCACGCGGGCTGTCACTTGTGGTGCTCATGATGCGGAACGGCACTTTGTAGGTGTAGGTTTTCACCTCGATGGGCGTTACGCTGAATGAATAGGTGAGCGTGTCGCTGGTGAAGTACACACCCGAGTTGGCATTGTCAAATGTCATGTAGTCGTTCTCGCTACATGCGGTGAATGCCATAGCCGTGGGCAACAGATATGCCAATATTTTTGTTAGCTTCTTCATAATTCTTTTTAATAACGATTTTCTTTTTCCGATTCTGGAATTGGAGCTACATAAATGTTATTCTCCGGACGATAAACGGTTGTGTTATCGTAAGAAGTGATTGACAAGTTTTGGCGCTTCATGTTGAAGAATGTTTGGCCTTCGCCTATGTATTCTTTGTAACGCTCGGTGTTGATATCACTTTGAGTGAGCGGTGTCTCTTGTGCTTCAAGACCGCGGTGAGTGATAACTTCGTTGTAGTAAGCAAGTGCCTTGGTGGGGTTGCTGCTGAGTAGTGCTTCAGCTGCGATGTAGTACATTTCTGGCAATCTGATGAGGTTGATACCTTGAATCAATGTTGAAGGACGTGCCGATGAGTTGTTGTTCAACTCATAGATGTCGGTAAACTTGCTCAAACGGTAGGTTGTTGTACCACCATTGTCCACTGAGGTGAAGTAAGCGTTTGTACGGTAGTCAAGACCGCTGACGCCGCGTTCATACATCTCCAAGAAGTCGTCGCGCAATGTGAGTGATGAGTAAGTCACTGTTTGTTGTAGCTTGGCGCTTACTTGAGTGTAGAAGCTTGCATAATAAACTCCAAATAGACATTCTTTGCGAGAGAGAACACCGGCGAGGTCATTGTTGACTTCGGTTTTCTCTTTCAATGTGTAACCGCTCTGATTGATAACCTTTTCGGCATATTCAAGCGCTTTTTCTTTGTTACCCATAGTTAGATATACACGAGCAAGTAAAGCTCTGACTGCATGGAGGTTGATGTGGATTTGGCGGTCGTTCATGAATGTCGATGTATCCTTGTATTCGTCATCCTCAGCCAATAGCTCTTCAGCTTCGGTGAGGTCGGCAAGTACGTGCTCATAGTTCTTGGCAAGTGTCTCAAAGTCAGGAGTCTTGAGCGAGAACTCTGTTGCGTATGGAATACCGTCGGCTGCGGGATTCACGGTGATTTGCTCGGCAAACAATCTCATCAAGTCAAAATGCATGAATGCTCTGAGAGCCAAGGCTTCACCACGGTAAATTGTTTGTGGATAAGCCTCTGCTTTTTCAATTAGCGGAGAGTTGATGATACTGTTCGCATTGGAAATGTTGGCATACATATCGGTCCAAATTGATTCAAACACGCCCTTAACGGTGGTGTTGCTGTAATCATATTTGCTCATCGCTGTAATACCGTCATTACCATAGCAGTACATTGTCTGTGACAATACTTCGAGTGTTGAGAAATACATCTCTTGGCCGTATAGCGAGTTGGTGCGCATCTTGGCATATACGCCGTATAGCGCATCCTCTATACCATCGTCGGTTGACAACATTTCGTCGCGTTTCACTTGCCCGTCGGGGGTGATGTCAAGGAAACCGTTGCATGAAGTGGCTCCAAGGAGCAAGCAACTGCTGATTATTATCGTTTTTATCTTGTTCATAAGTGAAAAGCAATTAGAATGTTACGTTTACATAGAATTCAAAACCTTGGCTGTAGAGGTAGTCGGTACCACGTTCAATCTTTACGGTTGAGAGTCGCAAGATGTCGGTGAAGTTGATACCGCATCTCAATTGTCTCATGTATAGACGACGGCACACATTTTCTCCAAATTCATAGCTGAAGTTGAGTGAGCCCAAGGTCAATGTGTTTTCTTTTTCAGCAAAACGGTCGGTTTGTTCCGGACGTGAGCTGTCGGCAATATCCTTGTAGAGCGCTACGTCTCCGGCTTGTTTCCAGCGGTTGTCAAACACTCGTTGGTCTGCATTATACTTTGGATTGGAACCTTCAACCTTGCTTACACGGGTAGTATTGTAAATCCATGCACCTAGTCTGAAGTTAAACAACGCATACACGCTGAACCCGTTCCAGTAGAGGTTGGTGTTGAATGTGCCTATGTAGGCAGGTTCGGTATCACCGATGAGAACCTTGTCGGCTGAGTCATATTCAAATGTGAGTTCACCGTTGCGCTTGATGTAAACTTCTTTACCGGTTGCAGGGTCAATACCGGCTGAGCGCACAAGCTTGAGCGCTGTGGTACTTTCTCCTTCTGCATATTGTGGTAGGGGAGTGAGCGATGTGCTTGACATTGCTTCATTTTCCTTGTTGATTTGCTCAAGTGCTTGGTTGATTTTGGTGATTTTATTGCGGTTGATGTAACCGGTTGTTCCGATTTTCCAGTAGAAATCTCTGTTGCGAACAAGATATCCGTCAACTTGGAATTCTAGACCGCGGTTTTGCATTTCACCGAGGTTGGAGGTCGCTGATGTTACACCGGTTGACGGCGCAAGTGACTTGTCTAGCAATAGGTCGGTAGTGTTTTTGATGTAGGCATCAACAATGAGGTTGAGGCGGTGGTCAAACATACTGTAATCAAGACCTAAGTTGTAGCTCATTGTGCGTTCCCATGATAGGTCTACGTCTCCAATGGCGAGGGGCACAGCACCAATACCGTTCTTGTATTCATATGTATTCAAGTACTTGTACATTGTCATCGCTTGGTATGGGCTGAAACTTACTTTACCGGTGTAACCTGCGCTGAAACGTAATTTCATCAAGTCTACCTTCTCTTTTACGCCCTTCATGAAGCTTTCATTGAGTAAGTTCCATCCCGCACCTGCTGACCAGAAGTTACCCCAACGGTTGTTCTCTCCAAATTGTGATGAACCTGTCATTCGCCATGAACCATCAACAAAGTAACGGTTGCGGAATGAATAGTTGGCGGTAACAAATGCACCCACTGATGCTGTTTCGGCTTGTGAACCTGAGGGCTGTTGGTCGCTTGGATAACCTGCGGCGTTGCCTATGTAGGAAAGCTTGTCGTTGAAGAAGCCGATAGCTTCGGTTTGTTGTGTGAGCGTTTTGTCGTGGCTGACTTCCCATCCCACTGATGCACTGATGAGTGACTCATCTTTGTACATCTTGTTGAAAGAACCCAGCACGTTTGCATCATAGCTCGTTGTGCGAGTGTTTGATGTGATAAGTTGACCTTTCTTGGTCAGGTCGGTCTCATTCTTGTAATACAATGACTTGGGTGAGGTGAATGAATCGGACCATGCGCTTGAATTGGTGATGTTCAAGTGACCGGTCAAGCGGAACATCTTGTTGATATCCCATCTCACGTCTGTGTTATTGCTGAATGATGTAGTACCGCTCTTGGAGTAGCTGCCCAGCTGTGCTTCATATAGAGGGTTGTTGACATCCCATGACAAGTTAGTGTTAGCTGAGCCGTCAGCGTTATACATCTCGTCGTATGGGTTCATCTGTGTGTATTGTGAGAATGAACCGTATGGGGTGTCCTTGGTATCTACAACCGAGTAGGTTGAGCGGTTTGAAATTTGAATTGAGTTTTTGATGAAGTAGTCGAGTTTGAAACCGACGTTATATCTTTTGCGGTAGTCACCCTTCATTACACCGCGTGTGTCACCAAAACGGCCTGACAATTCATAACGTATATTGTCGGCACCACCGTAAACTCTCAGTGAGTGGTCTTGGGTGAGCGCTGTGCGGGCAGGTTGTGACAGCCAGTCTGAATTTTGTCCTGCGGCAACGCGTTTGTAGCGTTCATTGTAAAGCGCATCCAGCTCATATTGAGAGGGTAGGCCTGTTGATGAATCAATGGCACCGTTAGCGTCATACAATCCGGCAAGTTTCTCATATTTCAACTTGTCGCTGGCATTCAATACGTTGTAGTCGTTCAACTTTGGCATTTGGAGGTTGCCGGTGAAGTTGTATTGAACTCTCAATGTGCCGGTCTTGATGGGCTTACGAGTGATGACAATCACACCGTTGGCTGCCTTTGAACCGTAAAGCGCTGTTGCTGATGCATCTTTCAAGACGTTGATGCTTTCAACTTCATTCATGTCGAGGTCATAAAGCTCTGACATTGATATTTCTGTCCCGTCGAGGATGATGGTGGGTTGGTTCACATCTTGACCTGAGTTGGAGAATGATGTGGTACCACGCAACACTAGTTCTTCAACGTGGTTAGGGTTGGAACCTTGTGAGGAATTTTGAACAACCGACATACCCGGGGTTAAGGCTGCTATTGCAGTGATGATGTTGGTATTAGACACCATTTTGAGGTCTTCCCCCTTAATTTGACTTACAGAACCGGTAAAAGATTTCTTGTTTTTATTGACATATCCGGTTACGACAACTTCCTCAACAATATTGTTCTCTTCAAGAAATACCTGCAAATTATTGAAGTTGGTGCTCTTTGAAGAAAAATTCTTGGGCGTCATACCCACAAATGATACTTTCACTTCATAGTCACCACCGGGTGAGGCAATCTTGAATTTACCTTCGGCATCACTGGTCGTACCTGTTACCAATTTTCCGCGTTTGAAAATTGAGATACTTGCGCCGGGAAGTGGCTCGCCGGTTGCTTGCTCATATACTACACCGCTGATTGAGCTCGTGGTTTGTGCTGTGCCGGTGTTTACCTCCGTGGCAGCACTATTGGCAGCTTGGACAGCGACAGTGTTTCCTGATGCGAGTAGCGCTGCTACACACAGTCCGGCTATTGTGCCTCCGGCAGTCCTTTGGGTTGTTCTCTTTTTATTCATTAAATAAGAGCTTGTTATGTGACAAATATAATTTATTTTACCTTCTCTTTAATACTAAGAGTTCTCTATGGTTATAATCACGGTATAATCATAGAGAACCCTTAAGGTTTTATGCAGTGTCTTTACTCACTAATTGTTTATTAGCGAATAGATACTTTTGCTACAGTGTTGTTTGCTTTTACAATGTAGATGCCGTTTTTGAGGTTGCTAACTACATCGGTGACACCTTGGTATACTGTGCGTCCGCTGAGGTCGTAAACTGATACCAATTGTACGCTGTCAAGAACGATTTCGCCTGCTACTACTTGGATGTTAACTTTGTTATCAACTGCTACTGAGCTAACACCGGTTGTGTTCTTGGTCATTGTGTTGCCAATATACCAAGCAGCTGCGCTTGAGGCAGTCGGTGCTTCATTCCAGTCGCCAATGAGGAATCCGAAGTTGGCTAGAGTGATAGTGCCATCATCATTGCGGGTGAGTGATAGAGTTTCACGATTACCTTGAATGTCGCAGAAGTGGTAGAATTTATAGGTTGTAGAGTTCATCATCAAGAATGCAGATGAATAACCTGATTTTCCTCCGTTGATACAGATTGTTGCAGACTTGTTGTCATCAGCAACAGTAAGGCTCATACTACCTGAATTGAGTGAGTAAACATTTTTACCCAAGAATGATGATACAATATAGCTACTACCGTTTTGGGTGATAGTTACTTCAAAAGGATTGTCCCATGTGCCACCGTCAAAGCTGAATACGTTTTTAGTATTCACGGTGTAGGTGCCATCCCATGTAAATGAATCTGCTGTGGCTTGGCGAGTTCCGGTAGCGTTTGACCACCATTGGATTGGAGTGTTACCTGATGCTAGATATAGTGGATTCAAACCTGTGAGAACATCATTGCTGTAAGAAAATGTGATTGTTCCTGTATCACCGGCTGAGTTGAAATCTTTGACTGAGATATTGTTGGTTGAATCAACGACTTTGTTGTCAAAGCTGATTGTCAATTTGCTACCATCGAAAGTTCCATCGAGTGAGAATGAGGGAACTCCTTCAATGTCAAATTTTGCGGTGTAAACACCCTTGCTTGTTTGGTTGAGTGTCAACACGTAAGATGTTGGGAGCGTGGAATTAGCGTAAGTGCTGTAATTTCCTGTCCCGGCAACAATGTTCCATGCTCCTGTTAAGTCTGCAAGTTCGGTTGATGCTGATTGAACAAGTGTCAATTTTGCATTAGTGAATGTTGCGAAAATGTCGCATGTTTGTGCACTGTGATTAACGTTACCAACGATTGTAAAATCATTTATAGTCATACTCTTAGTGCTTGGGTCGTATGTGAATGTTAATTCGGGACTATTACCTTTAGCATAAGGATATGCACCGGAACTATTGCCGACTAATAGGTTGTCTGCAAATGTATAACCGTTAATACCACCTGGATTGGGGATTGTAAATGTGCAAGTTGAAGCATCAAAATTTGCTATTTTCATTGACGTTTCACTACCGCTGGCACCTGCTAGGCCCACGATTTGTGCTTGGTAGTATGAACTGCTTGATTCTTCAATTGTTACTTCACATTCGTTTGTGAAGTCTTTTTGATATGCCTTTCCGGCTTCGGTAACTGTCATTGTTGCGGTAAATTTGTATGTACCGAACAAATCGCTAATTGTGTTAACTGCTGCCTGTGTCATCGGTGCAGTAAAAAACATCAATGCAAGCAAGATGTAATAAGAGTAGTTTTTCTTCATTCTGTAAAGCTTAAATAATTATAGAATTTTGTGATGCAAAGTTAATACAAATTATGCGCTTTGTCAAGTGTTTTTGATACTCATTTTGCGACAAAATGTAAAATAATCCAAATTTTAAGCGTGATTTTTTGATAAAATGTATCATTTAAGCTTTCATTTTATAAGTTTGAGGCGGTTTTATGTTTCGATTTGTGTTGCAGAGTGTCATGGTTTTTAGTTAATTTAATTAATTCTGCTCGTAGATTGATGTTTTGTGCCCGTTTTCATATATACCGATAATTATAAAAAAACACTGCGCCTAAACTTTTGTCGTTTAGTGCAGTGTTTTTAGGTCGTTTATCAGTCGGTCGTGGATGTGTCCTTCTTTTTCTTTTTCAGTCTCCCGCTTTTGCGTAAGGCTTCAGTGACAATCCACTGCAACTGCCCGTTGGTTGACCTGAATTCATCGGCTGCCCATTTTTCGATGGCATCCATGGTCTCGGCGTCAACCCTGAAGACAAAGCTTTTTGTTGGTTCTTTCTTAGCCATTGATTTGCGAGATAAAAGAGGACTTGACGATTAATGATTGAGTGTTCCTGAGTTGATAACCGGTTGTGCGGGCTCTTCGGCGCAGAGAACTACCAGCAAATTGCTGACCATTGCAGCCTTCTTTTCTTCATCCAGCTCAACGATTTCTTCTTCTGACAGCTTGTCGAGCGCCATCTTGACCATTGATACCGCGCCATCCACAATTTTCTCGCGTGCCGAGATGATTGCGCTGGCTTGTTGGCGTCGTAGCATGACTGCTGCGATTTCGGGAGCATAAGCGATGTAGTTGATGCGCGCTTCAACCACTTCAATTCCGGCCATGGTGAGGCGCTCGGTCAATTGGTGCTCAAGTTGAGCGTTGATTTCGTCACCGCCACTGCGGAGCGTCAATTCGGTGGATTCGTGGCCTTCTTCATCGTATGCATACAGCCCGGCAACTTGTCTAAGTGCGGCATCACTTTGAACACGCACAAAGTCTTCAAGCGCTTTCATGCGTTTGCCCACAGTGACATTGTCGCCTGCCATTGTCTGTGCGTCAATCTCAAACATCGCTTTGTAAGTGTCTTTGAGCTTCCACACGATAATCATGCCGATGAGGATGGGGTTGCCGATGCGGTCATTTACTTTGATTGGTGCTACATCCAGGTTGCGTGCACGCAGTGAAACGCTTTTGGTGCTCATGAATGGATTTACCCAGAAAAAGCCTGTCTTGCGGAATGTTCCGCGATATTGGCCAAAGAATACCATGACGCGAGCTTGATTGGGCTCTTGTGTGCGGAATCCGCATGCCATAATGATAAATGCCAAGATGAGGACGCTAAGAACCGGAATGCCCACTTCGGGTAGACTCTCCAAATAAAAATATCCGTCCAAGGCCATGAGCGCCGGCAGTACAATGAGGTTGACAAATAACATGGCAAATCCGTTTTTCACGCTACCGGTGAAGTCGGTCTCTTTTAAAGCACCTCCATTTGCGGTTGTTGCTTCAGATGAGTAAGATACTTCAGTTTCCATAATTAATTTTCAATAAAAGGTGAATGTTTAGTGTCTTTATGAATGATTTATTTTAATATCATTTTGATATCACAAATTTATACTGAAGTTTTTATATTTGCAAATATTTTCTCAAAAAAATATCGGCCACCAATGAATTTTTAAGCAACTCATTAGTAGCCGATTATAAATTAGACCGTTTGTTCAGTGGCTTATTTCAAGTCTTCTAATAAACTTTTCAATACGCTGCCGCTGCTGGGGCGAGGAGCGTTGTATTGGTACAAATTGCCGTCTTTGTCATAGATTGCAAAGAAGGGAATGCCGCTGATGTTCAGCGCTTTGCCCAGCATCTCGTTGTTGTCGTGGAGCTGATTGCCATGAAGATTGAGCGCTTCTGATTTCTCAAGCCACGCGTCGCGATTTTGGTCTAGCGAAATAGAAACAAAAACGACTTCAGGGTTATTCAACTCTTTTTCAAGTGTTTTGAGGTGAGGAATTTCATAGCAACAAGGACCGCACCATGAAGCCCAGAGGTCCAGGTAAACCCATTTGCCTTTGAATTGCTCCATTGTTACTTCATTTCCGTTGAGGTCTTCAAATTTTAGGCCTTCAGGGAACGGATTGCCCTTGATGGTGGCACGGTGAGCGATAAATGTTTGTACCGGTTCTTCATTTAGGTCGTATTTTTCAACAACCGATTTTAGTTGTGCCAAACCGCCGTCAAAGTCATTTTGGTAGTTGTAACGGCTCACAAATTGTTCAACAAGCTGGTTGCCGACTTTCTTGCGTATAGCATCACATTTGAAGTTGTTGTAAAGAGCAGCCATGCGCTCGTCGAGAGAACCGTCTTGTGGCAAGGTGTTGTACACAATGCTTGGCGTGATAGCAAAGGCAGTGGCCAATGGCATATCCAGCTTTTGTGTGGGGTCACCTATGTATTCCTGAGCATTGATGGGCAACTTGTCGGGCGCTGTGCGAGTGATATTTGGGAGCGATGTGAGCGAGTTGTACATTGAAGTGTAGGACCACAATTTGATGTATTCTTGGACAGCATCGTTGCATTTGTTGGCTTTGAGAACTGAATCGGCAGCTTGTTGGTAGCGATTCAAGATTGCGTCAATGGTCGCTGCATCGGTGGGGCGCTCGCTCCACAACTTGCGGTCGTTTTGAACGGCGATAGCGCCATAATCGCTAAGTGCGCGGTTGTTCTTGTCATTTTTGATTGATAGCCCGTTCTTGGTGATGTTCACGGTCAATTTGACTTTATCTTTGCTGTTATCAACATAGATAGGAACTATATATTGAGCCTTGTTGTAAATGCATGATAGACTGTAAAGTCCCGATGGTGAATCTTCCAAATCATAGGTGAAACCTTTGTCGGTTGCATCCATTTCCTCCGATTGGGAATTACGTGACATCGGTATTGACTGTATAAAGAATCTTGCCCCCTCAGCATTTTTTACTGTAAGAGCTAATGTTGTGTCAGCATAACCTGCTAGCGGTGATGAACTCGCTAATGCAGCTGTCAACATTAGTGCCAATTTTGATTGTTTAATCATTGTGTTATCCTATTTTGTTTGCAATTTACCTGTATTATTAAGCTATTGCAAAATTAAGCTTTTTATAGATGCATCCCAAATAATACTTGTGTAAACTTATTTTTTTGAGTAAATTTGTTGCAATTTCAAGCATATATTCTTACAAATTGATATCAACATAGGTATGAGAAAGACCTTAATTTCAGCGTGTTTATTTTCTTTATCACAATTGTTTTTCTGTCAGGGAAGCTTGGCTGAGGTGGTTGACTTGGATTCAACAGTGCGATATGGGAAACTCGATAATGGATTAACCTACTACATCAAACATAATGAACGCCCTCGCAATCAAGCGGAATTTTACATAGTCCAGAAAGTGGGCTCGATTCTTGAAGAGGAAAATCAGCGTGGCTTGGCTCACTTTTTGGAGCACATGGCGTTTAATGGCACAAAAAATTTCCCCGGCAAAAAGTTGATTAGCTATCTTGAGCAGAACGGCGTGAAATTTGGTACTGACTTGAATGCTTACACGTCATTGGATAAAACCGTTTACAGCATTTCCAACGTCCCTGCTCGCAAAGAGCTTGTCGATTCATGTATCTTGATACTTCACGATTGGTCAGGGTATATCTCGCTGGAAAGTGATGAGATTGACGCCGAGCGCAAAGTTATTCATGAGGAGTGGCGCACACGCAACAGCGCATCAAGCCGTATGCAAGAACAACTTTTACCTAAGCTATTTCCTGACGGGAACCGCTATTCTTGTCGATTGCCGATTGGGTTGATGGATGTTGTGGATAATTTTGAGCATAAAGCTTTGCGTGATTACTATAAAAAGTGGTATCGTCCCGATTTACAGGGCATTGTAATCGTTGGTAACGTCGATGTTGACCATGTTGAACAGTACATCAAGCAATGTTGGAAAGATTTACCGCTAAAAAAGAATCTTGCCGAGCGTTTTTCGGTAGAAGTGCCTGATAATGAGGCGCCTATTGTCGCTATTGCCCATGATGCCGAATCTCAAAAGAATTCATTGAAAATCAGCTACAAAACTGATGTAACGCCTATTGCACAACGCAACACCACTGAAAATATGCGTGATAGCTATGTAACTGCATTGGCTGTTTCATTGCTGGATAGCCGTCTCAAGGAATTCAGCCAGCAAAATGCAATGGCGCTCATCGCTCCGCGTGCAACATTTGGCGAATATTCAGTGGCTGCAACCAAATTGGCATTTTCAGTGCAGGCAAACTTTACTCATGCTCAATGGCAATCAACGCTCAATAATCTTGTCGCAGAATTAAAGCGTGCCGTCATTTATGGTTTTAGCGATGAGGAATTGACTCAATTGAAGACAACGATGGTTCGTTCAATAAACGCTTCTTTGCAAGTTAAAGACGAAGTCCCCAATAGCCAATATGTGAATCGCTATATGGAACACTTCCTCGCGAATGAAGCGACTCCCACTATTGAGCAGGAATGTAATATTTACAAGCAATTTCTCGGCGATATCTCGCTTGACGAGGTCAACGAGCGCATGAAGGCACTCGTGGGTAACCGCAACTTGGTTATAACCTTGCAAGGCGACGAAAATAGCTCGTTGGCAGAACTTAGTGACTCTGACGTGTTAGCCGCTTATGCCAAAGCTTGGGAGGCTGAAGTGTCCAAGCATGAGGTTAAGCAAGTGAAGAAGCAATTGATGACACAGCTTCCCGAGCCCGGTAAAATTGTAAAGAAATCGGTGGATAAAAAACTTGGTACGACCAACTTGGTGTTGTCCAATGGCGCCAAAGTGATTTTGTATCATTCCGATTTGAAGAAATCTGAAATCATGCTTAAAGCGTATAGCCCGGGTGGAAATTCACTATTTGATGATTCGGAATATAATAACTTCAGCGTAATCAACACATTAGTGCCGATGGGTGGGCTGGGAGACCATTCAGGAGCCGAATTAGGGAAAATGCTGGATGGTCATCCTGTGAGCTATGATGCACGAGTAGGCGTTATTGATGAAACGCTGACAGGCTCTTGTGTCCCGGGTGATGAAGAAACGCTGTTCCAACTCGTGAACTTACGTTTCACAACTGTTCGCCAAGATACAACTCAATTTAATGCATGGAAAGAGCGCATGAAAACGAGCATTGCTTCCAGAAGCAAAAATGCAATGGCGGTGTTTGGTGATTCGCTGTCATCGGTTATTTATGAACCGAGTCCACGCGTCAGCAAGCCGTCAATACAGCGCATCAACAGCATAAACTACGACAGAGTGTGTGATATGTTCTTGGAACGTTTTGCCGATGCTTCTGACTTCACTTTTGTTGTCGTTGGTAACTACGATGAGAGCACACTGTATCCGTTGCTGGAACGATATATTGCATCTTTGCCATCTGCAGGTGGAAAGCATGAGAAATATCGTGACGTATCGCCTGTGACCAAGCCAGGCAAACACACTTTGCATATGCCTATTCCAATGGCGACGCCCAAAACAACAATTGCTTATCAAGTGCAGACAAAATATAAGTACTCTCCAAAAGCATATTTGGCAGTAAACATTCTTCAGCAAGTCCTTGAAATGATGTACACTGAGCAGATAAGAGAGCAAGAAGGCGGTACTTATGGCGTCGGTGTCAGATTGTCGTTAACTCGTTATCCCAAGGATGCGTTGACGCTGTCAATTAATTTTGATACCAATGAGCAACAAGCTCAATCGTTGCTTGACAAAGCTTTGGCTTGTATCAAAAATGTTGCCGAAAACGGCCCTGATGGCGCCATGGTGTCTAAAGCAAAAGAGTTTATGACGAAGTCTTACAACGATTATCGCGATAGTAATTCGTTCATTATGTCGTCGATAATGGAAAATGTGCAGTATGGCACTACTCATTCACTCAATTACCTCACGACGCTTAATCAAGTAACTACGGCCGATATCAGCAAGGTGGCTCAAGCAATTGTGGCTTCTCCCAACATTGTTGACGGTCGCATTATCGGTGTGAAGTAAAGCGGATAATAACATAGCAAAAAAAGTGCGGGACGTTTCATTGCGTTCCGCACTTTTTTTGATGTATGTGATTAGCTCGGGGAGTGTTATCTTCCTGATGCTTTAATCTTGTTGAGCAAGTATTCGTTGAAGCTCATTTGTTCTTTGAGTTGTTCAACGGTTATGTGCATGCGATAGCGCCAATAGTGGCGTGGATTGGCGGGCACGTTGATTTGTTCCTCATACGGATTCTCTCTGCGTATATTGCCATCGAGCGATAACCAGTCTTGTAGAGGCAATACGCATAGCATAGACGGCGATTTGAGGTGCAGGTCGATAATCTTGTCACAAATCCACGGCTCGGCGAAAATAGGGGCACTTCCGTCGCTGTGGAGCACATCGTTGTAGAACTGCTGAGTTTTGTCTCGATTTTCTTCCCACCATTGGCGTATGCCACCCATGTCGTGGGTTGATGTAGTGCACACTGAATAGTAGGGATAGGCCCAAGTATTTCCAAATGGTGTAGCCGGGTCTTTGGGCATGCGTTGAATTTCGAGCGAGAGAATCTCAAGTTGGTTCATGACTGCCGGAACGCAATCAGGAATCATACCGAGGTCTTCGGCGCAAACGAGCATGTTAGTAGCATCAATGAGTGGCGGCAATTTCCACATTGCTTTTTCATACCAGAAGTCATTGTGACGGTGGTAGAAGAAGTCGTTGTAGAGACGGTCGTAGCACCATTTCTCATAGTCGCTGAGCGCTTTGTATCGATAGGTGAATTGTGCTGAGATGCGTGGGTGATACTTGCCTTTTTCAACGGGGTCTTCAATGAATAGAACTTCATCTAAGAGCGCGTTTAAGCCGTTGCACAAGCATTCGTTCTTGTCGTTCTTGGGCTGTGATGCAAAGTATTTTGTGATTTTGATTTGAGTGTCAAATTCATCTTTGAGCTTGTAGCTTCCGTATGCAATGCTGTCTAAGAAGCGGTCGCGCACTTCGTCGGTGTATTCGCCGAAGATGTTGCCGAGAACATAATCCACGATATATGGGCGTGTGTGAGATTGAACGTCAAGCCACCAATCGTAGTTGTATTTCAACTCATCGGTAGAGTAGGGTAGCGCAGGATTAAATGCGCCAAGTAAGCCGTGAACAGCATCGTTAGGTATTTGCCAAATGCGGAAGAAGCCCAAGACGTGGTCAATGCGGTAGGCGTCAAAGTATTCGCTCATCTTTTTGAAACGAGCTTTCCACCATGCAAAACCGTCTTTGCTCATTTCTTCCCAGTTATATGTCGGGAATCCCCAATTCTGACCTAATACAGAGAAATCATCCGGTGGCGCACCTGCTGAACTGTGCATGTTGAATAGCTCGGGCTTGGTCCATGCGTCAACGCTTGTGCAGGAAATGCCGATGGGGATGTCTCCCTTGATAGCAATGCCTTTGGCGTGAGCGTAGTCTCTCACGTGGTGCATTTGCTTGTCGAGGTTGTATTGGAGGTAATATACAAAATTGAATTCGTAGCTGTTATCGGCAACGAGTTTTGCAATCTTGTCAGTATCATATTTTGCGTATTCGCCCCAAGTATTGAAGTCGGGAGTGCCGAACTTGTCGCGAAGGAAGCAGAAAGCGGCGTATGGAAGCAACCAATCTTCGTTAGCCTTCACAAAACGCTTGAAATCAGCGCTTTTGATGACTTTAGGGCCTTCTTGCGCAAATATTTCTTTGAAAAACTCTATTTTTGCTTGGTTTACACGCTCATAGTCAATGACTTTCAACTCATTCAGCTCTTTGCCCAAGTTGTCATAGTAGGCTTGGCGCTTTGAATCTTTGAGTGTGCCCAATTCTTGCAAACGAATGTACATTGGGTGGAGAGCAAATGTAGAGTTGGCATTATAGGGATAAGAGTCTTGCCATTTATGAGTCATTGTGGTGTCATTGATAGGCAAGATTTGTATCATTGATTGACCGGTCATTGCAGCCCAATCAATCATTGGTTTTAAGTCGTAAAAATCGCCTACACCGAAGTCTTCTTTAGAACGGATAGCGAATACGGGGATGGCAGTACCGGCACCTTTCCAAGGCGCTCTGACGTTGTTGAATCGCAAACCTGAGATTGCATATACGCCGTTGGTGTTCCAATCAGAAACGTTGAGAATGCGGTTACTTCCGCCTTCCCAAGCAATGAGTTCGCCTGTATCTTTCTTGACAATTATGAATTTGTATTCGCACGGGTGTAAGTCGTGTAGCTTGAGATTAATCTCCCATACCGGGAAATTGGCGTCATTCAATTTAATGGCTTTAGCGGGATTCCAATTGCCTAGCTCTGAAGTTTCGCCAACAATGGCAAGGACTTCGTCGCTTTTTATGATGGGAGCTTCGACTTTGATATTTACCGTTCCGGGCTCAAATGTGAGTTTTGAATCGCGAGCTGAACGATGGTAAATACAATCGGTAAAAGCTGATGAGTAGAATGGCTTGTCAGACGGTTGTTCGTGCCATCTATCGCTGATGATGTAATCTTTAATGGCTTTCTCAATGTTGAGCGAGTGGGCTTTGCCCCATTCTTGTCGTGAAGTGCCATTTTCATTACGCACGATGTAGTGGTATTCTAAGGTCTTGATATCTCGAGATGTATCTATGGTTATTGACCAGTTTCCTATTCCTTGAAGATTTAGTCGTATGGCTTCTGCTTCATTCCCATTGCCTAATTCAGGAATATTGCCTGATATATATACCGATTCACCCCAATTTGTGCGATAATCGACATTAAATGTAAGTTTCATAATTGGTTAAGTTTCTACGTATTAAAGAAGTAGGTTTCTAAAATTCAGCTATAAAAGTAGCAATAAAATTTTAGAAACCTACTATATGGGGTTGAGAATTTTACAAAATTAACCGCATTTGCTTGTACCGCAAGATGTGCAAATCAAGCAACCTTCTTGATAAATCAAGGTCTCATTGCCACAATTTGGACATTTTTGGCCTGAAGCTTGAGTGCCGTTAGGAAGGTATTTTTTGAGCGCTCTTTCAACACCCATTTTCCATGTGTTGATTGATTGACTGTCGAGTTCAAGACCGCCAACGAGTTTCAATACTTGGTCGATGGGCATGCCGTAACGCAATACACCTGAAATTAATTTTGCATAGTTCCAATATTCGGGATTGAATTTGTCACTAAGACCTTCAATTGTTGTCTTGTAACCGCGTTTGTTGATGAATTGGAAGTCATAGCGCTTGGTGCCATCTTCAGCAATAGCTTTGATGATGCGTCCTTTTGTAACTGATTTAGGACAGAAGATACCGTCATCATCGTCAGCGAGACCTGTGAAGATTTCATAAGGCTTGCCGTCCATTAGGCCTACAAATGCAATCCATTTTTCCTTGTTGTTTTGGAAACGAACAACATCGGCTTCAAGCTCGATAGGACGTTTGTGGGGCGTTACAACGGCTTGAGGTGCATCGGCAGGCTTTTCTTTTTTCTTTTCAAGAGCAACAAGCACGCCTGAACGAGAGCCGTCACGATAAACAGTACATCCTTTGCAACCTGATTTCCAAGCTTCGATGTATAATTGGTTAACCAAGTCTTCAGAGACGTCGGCAGGCAAGTTGATGGTTACTGAGATAGAGTGGTCTACCCACTTTTGAACAGCACCTTGCATCTTTACCTTTTCGAGCCAATCAATATCGTTGGATGTAGCTTTATAGTAGGGTGAACGAGCCACTAATGCTTCGATTTCTTCTTGAGTATAGTCTTGGCGCACAGGAATGTCGTTAACCTTCATCCATTCGATAAACTTGGGATGGTAAACGATGTATTCTTCAAATGCGTCACCGCTATCGTCAACGTAGTCAACTCTGACATCGGTGTCGTTGGGGTTAACTTTGCGACGACGTTTGTAGACGGGCATGAATACAGGCTCGATACCTGAACTTGTGCGAGTCATCAAGCTGGTTGTTCCGGTCGGTGCAATGGTTAGCAATGCGATGTTACGACGACCGTATTTTTTCATTCTCTCGTAAACTTCGGGCGCATTTTCTTTGATGCGAAGGATGAATGGATTATTCTTTTCGCGTTCAGTATCGTAGATTTCAAAAGCGCCACGTTGTTGTGCCATGTTTACTGATTCAGAATAAGCAGCAATGGCGAGTGCACGGTGAACTTTTTGAGAGAATTGAGTAGCTTCTTCAGTACCGTATCTGAGGCCTAAAGCAGCTAGCATATCACCTTCGGCAGTTGTGCCCACACCGGTGCGGCGTCCCTTGATGGTCTTGGCTTGAATCTTGCGCCATAGGTGGTATTCGGTGCTCTTAACTTCTTCGGTTTCAGGGTCTTGCTTGATTTTATCGACGATTTTTTCAATCTTTTCCATTTCAAGGTCGATGATATCGTCCATAATGCGCTGAGCCTTAGCAACATGCTTGGCAAACAGGTCAAAATCGAAGTAAGCTTTAGGAGTGTATGGGTTTACAACGTAAGAGTATAGGTTGATAGCCAATAGACGGCAGCTGTCATAAGGGCACAAAGGAATTTCACCGCAAGGATTGGTCGAAATTGTTCTAAAGCCTAAGTCAGCATAGCAGTCGGGCACAGATTCGCGAGTGATTGTATCCCAGAAAAGAACGCCCGGTTCGGCCGATTTCCATGCGTTGTGGATAATCTTTGCCCATAAATCTTTAGCGCTGATTTCTTTAGTGACCATAGGGTCTTTGGCATGAACGGGATATTGCTGGATGTAGGGAGTGCCATCGGTAACAGCTTTCATGAAGGCATCGTCAATGCGCACAGATACATTAGCTCCGGTAACTTTGCCCTGAGTCATCTTGGCATCAATGAAAGCCTCGCTATCGGGGTGCTTGATGCTAACGGTCAGCATTAATGCTCCGCGACGACCGTCTTGGGCAACTTCGCGAGTTGAATTGGAGTAACGCTCCATGAATGGAACGAGGCCTGTTGAGGTCAATGCTGAGTTCTTAACGGGTGTGCCTTTAGGACGGATGTGTGACAAGTCGTGTCCAACACCACCGCGACGTTTCATTAATTGAACTTGTTCTTCGTCAATGTGGATGACACCGCCGTAAGAGTCGGGGTCTCCGTCAAGTCCTATTACAAAGCAGTTAGAAAGTGACCCCACTTGGTAGTTATTACCGATACCGGTCATAGGGCTACCTTGTGGTACGATGTAGCGAAATCCTTTCATAAGGTCGAAGATTTCGTCATGACTCATAGGCTCGGGATAGTTATTCTCGATGCGTGCAATCTCTGCAGCCAAGCGATGATGCATATCATCGGGTGTTAGTTCGAAAATGTCACCATATGAGTCCTTCAACGCGTATTTGCTGACCCACACACGGGCAGCCAATTCATCACCGTCGAAGTATTTAAGCGAAGCTTCATAGGCTTCTTCATAAGTATAAATCTTAGTCTCCACGATATATGGTTGTTTTGTTATATTTATTTACGAAAAGGGGATTGGTTTTGTGTTGCAAAGATTGAAAAAAATATTCAAATGTACAAGAAAATTTAATGTTTAATGATGATAATGTTTATAACTATTTTTTTTGCCCTTGCGGGTCTTGTTTTTCTAAATTTAAGTTGTAACTTTGAAAAATAAGAATTAGTAGAAGTTCAAGACAATGATGAATCTCGATTTTTTTAATTATCGTCGCACGGTTAGAAGCTATTCTAAGCGTGAGGTTAGCGATGATTTGCTCCGAGCTATGCTCGAAGCGTCATTTCATGCTCCCACTACCGGTAATATGCAACTTTATAGTGTCGTTGTAACTCGTAGTGCCGAGGGTAAAAAAGCACTGGCTCCGGCTCATTTTAATCAATCATCGGTTGAAGGATGCAATGTGTTGCTGACGTTCTGTGCCGATTTTAATCGCTTTGTGAAATGGTGTGATATCAATAACGCTCACCATGGCTATAACAATTTCCAATCGTTTATAACTGCATTGCTGGATACCACAATTGTAGCACAGCAATTTTGCACAATAGCCGAGATGAATGGCTTGGGCTGTTGTTATTTGGGAACGACCACTTACAATGCGCCTGACATCGCCAAGGCTTTGAATTTGCCTTCGCTTGTTGTTCCGGTGATAACGCTATCCATAGGTTACGCAGCCGGAAGCACACAAATGAGCGACCGTCTACCCATTGACGGGCTTATCCATAACGAGACCTACCAAGACTATACCGATGAAGCGATAAAGGCATTGTATGCCGAGAAAGAGGGACTTGCCGAGTCTCGTCGTTTTGTCGCAGAAAATAACAAGGAAAACTTAGCCCAGGTATTTACCGATGTGAGATATACCAAGCAGAATAATGAATATTTCTCAAAGGTATATCGTGATTTTATAGAGTCACAAGGCTATAAGTTTGAAGACTGACAATTGGTCGGTAAGAATTATACTACACAAAACGGGTGAACCAATAAAGATTTTTAGGTTCACCCGTTTTGTTGTTATTTAGTGAAGTGATTAATTGGCGTTATTACCTATGAGGGCATTTTCTATTTTGTTTACGTCTTCGAGAAGTTGCTTTTCGATGTGTAGTCGTTCTTCAATGTTTTTGCATGCGTATAAGACGGTTGCGTGAGTGCGTGATAGGCGAGTACCTATCGCAGTCAGGGGCATCTTAGCAAGCTTCTTGGCGAAGTACATTACCATTTGACGTGCGTCTGAAATCTCGCGTTTGCGTGACTTTGTGAACAAGAAATCAGGGTCGATATTGTAGTAATTGCTGACTTCTTGAGTGATGAGTTCAAAGTTTACTTGACGCTTGTTGACCTTGATGGCGTTAGCGAGAACGCTACGAGCCAAGTCAATGGTGATGTCTTGGTTGAGGATGGTCGCATAAGCAATCAATGAGGCGATTATACCTTCGAGCTCGCGGATGCTGTCAGTGACGTTTTCTGCGATGTATTCAAGGACGTCAGCGGGTATTTGTAGCCCGTCTTGCTCTGCTCTCATTGTCAACACATCTTTACGCAAGTTGAGGTCCGGGCGTTCAAGCGAAGCGCTCATGCCCCATTTGAAACGAGATAGCAAACGAGCTTCGATGCCTTCCATTTGAGATGGCGGGCAGTCGCTGGACATGATGATTTGCTTCTGGTTTTGGTGCAAATGGTTGAAGATGTGGTAGAACGTGTTCTGGGTAGACGGCTTTTTAGCGAGGTCTTGAACGTCATCAATGATTAGAGTGTCAATACTTTGATAGAATTGGAAGAAATCGTTGATGCGTTTGTTGTTTAATGCTGCTGTGTACTGGCTTTCAAAAAGACGTGCAGTAACATAAAGAACACGCGCTTGAGGATTGTTTTCCTTTATGCGAATACCGATTGCTTGGATGAGGTGAGTTTTACCCACGCCTGTGGGACCAAATACAAACAAGGGGTTGAATGTTTTTAGTTTGGGGTTGTTGGCTATAGCTTCACCAATAGAGCGCGCAGTTAAGTTGCTGGTGCTGCCACAATAGTTTTCAAATGTATATTTTGGGTTTAATTGTGGGTCTATGTTTTGGTGAGTTGCCGGTTGGAATGGGTTAGCGGGGTCAGTGTGGGCCGGAGAAACAGCCGGACTGGGGTTAGAGCTGCGCATATTGACGCCTGTCGCAGGATCGTTGCTAACCTGATTATAATTATAGAATAGCTTTACGTTTCCACCGTAAACACGACGAATAACAGCTGCGATGAGCTTAATATATCGCTCCTCGAGTTGTTCCACAAAGAAAGCTGAGGGTACATTCAGCGTTAAGCTATTATCGGTATAGCTTAATGAAGTCACGTCCTTAAACCAGGCGTCATATTGTTCGGGAGGAATGTTATCGCGAATAATCGCTCGACATTCATCCCATAGTTGGGTGTGATTCTTCTCCATTTTTTAGTTATTGTTTACGATGAAAATTTTATCCACTGTATTTTCTAATGCAAAGTTGGCTAAAAAAAATATCAAAAAAAAAGATGTTTTTCTTTGGAATTTATAAATTAGTTGTAACTATACTGAAAGTCAATGTGTTAACGTGGCTTTAATAAAGTCTTAAAGCGAATCTTTTACTTTTGAAGTCTAACTGGCTGATATGTAGTTTATTACCTTGCAAAAGAGTGGTTTGTGACCGATTTAAGTTGGATTTTTTAGATAAGTTAAAAGATTGATTAATTAGGGGCTTACAAGCGTTTTTCTAATTAATCAATCTTTTTTCTTTATTTAGAATTTGTCTAAATAAGCTATTCTTGGATTTGTATTAATTAGAGTAGCTTGATGTTGATGTATCGTTTTGGGCTCTTCTTGATGTCGATAAATAATGAATCCAAGCTGGTTACGGTTGCGTTGAGGTTGTTGTAAAGAGCCGGGTCGTTCATTAGCAGACCGAGTGAAGAGTTCTTGTCGTTGAGTTGCTCGGTGAGGGCTTTGAGGTTTTGGGTTGTAGCCTCAAGTGTGTTCATGAGCGAATCAAGAGGAAGGTTGTTGAGGTTTCCGGTGAGTTGGTTGATGTTGTCTGATGCATTAGCAAAGTTTCCTGTCATCTTGCGGATGTCGTTAGTTGCAGGAGCTAGAGAACGCATCATGCTGTTGAGGCTGGTAGTAGTTTGAGCCAAGTCAGCAGTGATTTGGTCTAGTCTTTGTACTGAAGCTAATAGTGCAGGGTCACCGGTTAATGTGTTGAGGTTGGTGAGGAGTGTATCAATCTTACCTGCGATTTGGGTGAATGCCGGAAGCACGTCTTTAGATACAGCATCCATCATGCCAACGGGGATTTTGCCATCCAGCTCGTCGCCTACTTTGTGCATTGTTTTAGAATTACCGAGTTGGAGCGCTATTGAAGCGGTACCGAGGAGGTCGGTTGATAATATAGCTTCTGTATTTTCGGGGATTTGAAGTTGTTGGTCCAAGCTGATTTCAACTTTTATGTGACCGGGGTTGTCATATTCGTAACTGATGTCTCTAACTTGTCCCACAGTAAATCCGTTTACGGTTACAGGCGCTGATACGGCCAGCCCATTTACATCGGTATATGTGACGTAGTAGTAATTAGAAGCTTTGAATACATTGACGCCTTTGAGGAAGTCGATGCCGATAAATAGAATTGCGAGGGCAAAAATTATGATTAGCCCTATTATCACTTCTTTGCTGAAAATCTTTTTCATTTCTGTGTGAGTAGTGTTATTATTGTCTTGTTTTTAATTCGATTATTTTATGCGTTTGCCGTTCTGCATTTTAATAATAAACGCTTCGGGAAACTGTTTTTTTACCTCAGAGAGCATTTTTTTTGCTTCATTGAGTGATGTTGTTGTACCGTATGTGTACTTGTGTGTTCCATTTTCATAGTATGTTTCAACGGGGTCGAGTCCCTTGAATTGCGCTGAATCGTCTTTGAGTTTCTTGCCTGATGTCAAGAATTGTATTTTATAAACGACTTCGTTGTCATCAGCTTTGGTGGTTTTCTTAGGCTTGGCCTCGACAGCCGGTTCAACGGTTTCCGGCTCAGGTTGCTGAATTGAAGCCGATGATTGTTTGTTGTTCGGAGCTTTGCCTATTGATGAGTCTAGCTGATGGTTGTAATATTCTTTGTATTCGCTGAAGGCATTGAATAGTGCAGTTGCGCACTTGTCTTGACCGTCACTTGATGCGAGGAATTTTTCAGAAGTGGGGTTGCAGATGAAGTCTAATTCGACCAATACTGCAGGCATTGAAGTGGCCCATAACACCCAGAATCCTGCTTGTCGCACGTTCTTATTGGCGCGACCTGCGGTCTTTACGAGCTGCCTTTGGGCGCGGTCGGCAAAGTTGAGACTCTGCTGCATGTGCTGGTTTTGGTTCAATTCAAAGATGATGTATGACTCTGAAGAATTGGGGTCAAAACCTTTGTAGGTGGTTGTGTAATCTTTTTCCAGTGCGATAACCGAGTTTTCGCGCTTAGCTACTTCCAAGTTGCTTCCCGAGCGGTGAAGACCGAGGGCGTAAACCGATGCACCGTGAACGCTTTCGCGACCTGCCGAGCTCTTGTCCACAGAGTTTATGTGGATTGATATGAACAAGTCTCCACCTGCTTTATTAGCGACGTTTGCGCGTTCTTGGAGGGTGAGGTAGCGGTCGGTATTGCGTGTGTACACAACTTTCACGTCGTCATATTTTGATAGAATCTTGCTACCGAGTAATTTTCCGACGCTTAGTACGATTGATTTTTCGTTAGTGATATCGCCTATGCAACCAAAGTCTTTACCGCCATGCCCGGGGTCTATAACCACGACAAAGTCTTTTGCCGAGGCGCAAGGCATGGTGAATGGCATAAGGAATGCCATCACAGCAAATATGCGGATAATGTTGGTTTTTAGGCTTATCATCATTCTGGATGTATATTCAAGATGCAAATTTAAGAAATAAACCTCTTATAATTATCATGTTTTGGGCACTTTATGGTAATTTTTGCGATACAATAGGTATTTTTGAACAATTATTTGCCCATACTACTGAATTTAGTGCTATTTTTGTAGCCTAAAAAAGAGGAATTATGATAAAGAGTATAGTTTCGCAGGTGGTCCTATTCGGATTATTGGCGTTGATGATATCAGGCTGTCAGTCATCGGATGATTCAGCTGAGCAGGTTAAGTTGGAGCGATTTGATTTGGCTATGGCTGCTTATAGCGGTAGCGATGAGAGCGTGCGTAGCCAAGTTAGAACACAGTATGACCAAGCGTTGAAGATGATAATGGCTATGCGCGGTGACGTCATGAGTGATGATGCTTTTGTTCAATATTCTGACTCTAAGGCAGTTAAAGTGTTTACACATGATGTTGATAGCGTGTATAGAGATGTCTTTGATATAGAGGAGGTTATGTCTAAAATCTTGAGCAATGCTAAAGATTTACTACCGGCAATTCCCCATCGTCGTTACTTCGCAATTGTATCACCGTATAACACTTCGATTTTTGCTGATGACAGTACGATGCTCATTGCTTTAAATCATTATCTGGGAGCGGATTATCCCGGATATGCAGGCTTTGATAATTACCTGCGGCAGAATAAAACCCGAGAGAAGCTTCCCTATGATATTGCTGAAGCACTTGTTGCGCTGGCATATCCATATCAACCCGATAAGAATGAAACATTGCTGAATCGTATGCTCTATGAGGGAGCCTTGCTTGAGGCC